>JAKOOD010000047.1 GCA_022701635.1 Burkholderiaceae bacterium
GTCCCAGCCCAGGCCCATCGTCACGCGCGACAGCGCGCCGCCGGCTTCCTTCTCCAGCGAGATTTTCTGACCCTTTTGAAGATTGACGCTCATGATGTTGACTCCTTAATTGGTTTGTCTTAACGCGCCGGCGTCTGCATCCATGCCTTGAATGCGTTGCGGTTGCGCGAACAGACGAAAATCTTGCCGCGACCCGAGAAGCGCAGGACGATGCCTTCGCCGCTGGTCTGGCTGTTGATCAGGTTGCCGAGGAAGCCGCTGCTCTGTCCGGTCGTCACCGATACCTCGTAGTGCAGGGTCGAGTCCCAGGCCACCACGTGCGAGTTGTCGATGATCGCGTCCTTGCCGGGTTCGACTTCCAGCTCGTTCATCGAACCGAAGCCGGACACCACCACCTGACCCGTGCCCTGGGTCTCGGTGACGAAGAAGCCGCCGCTCTGGGCGAACAGCGCATTGCCCACGCTCTGGGTGCGCACCTTCAGGTCGACGCCGGAGGCGGCCGCCACGAAGGCGCCGTCGCTGATGATGTATTGCCTCGGACCGCAATCGACCACTTGCATCGCGCCCGGCAGGGTCGGCGACAGCAGGCAGTCGCCGTCGCCGCGGGTCGCCTCGATGTGCTGCTGGAAGAAGGATTCGCCGTTGGCGAAGGTGCGCATCAGCGCGCTGCCCAGTCCTCCCTTCATCTTGCCCTTGAGGTCGAGCGTCGATTCCATCATGACCATCGCATCCGATTCGCAGTAGATGGTCTCGCCGCGCTTCATCGATACGTGCAGGAAGGGATCGACATCCCCGGTTACGGTAAATACTGGCATTTGGTCGTCCTTTGTCGGTGACCGCCCGCGCAACGGCTGCGCGGGCGGCGTCTAGGGTTCGTTACACGTTCACGCCGTAGTTCTTGGCGAGGGGGCCGAGGCCGCCGTTGAAGCCCTGGCCGACTGCGCGGAACTTCCAGTCCGCGCCGTTACGATACACCTCGCCGAAGACCATGGCCGACTCGGTCGAACCGTCTTCCGACAGGTCGTAGCGGGCGATCTCGCTGTTGTTGGCGGCGTTGATGCAGCGGATGAACGCCTTGCCGACCATGCCGAAGTTCTGGCGGCGGGTGTCGCCTTCGTGGATGGTGACTGCCAGCACCACGCGGTCGACGTCGGCCGGGACCTTGCTCAGGTCGATGTTCAGGGTCTCGTCGTCGCCTTCGCCTTCGCCGGTGCGGTTGTCGCCCGAGTGGGTGACCGAGCCGTCCGACGACTTGGCGTTGTTGTAGAAGATGAAGTCGGCATCCGAACGCACCTTGCCGGATTGGCTCAGCAGGAAGGCGACGCCGTCGAGGTCGAATGCGGCGCCGTCGGTGGCGCGGACGTCCCAGCCCAGGCCCAGCTTCAGGCTCGACAGGCCCGGCGCTTCTTTCGACAGGTTGACGTTACCGCCTTTTTGCAGACTGATTGCCATGATGGTTTCTCCTTGTAGGGCGGGCACTCCTTGCCCACCATGTTTCAAAATGATCGGTTCCGATCGGCGTCGGGTGGGCACCCCGTGCCCACGCCAACGTTCGCGAACCGCTTGTTTCCGCGTGGGCACATGGTGCCCACCCTACGCACCGCACATCATTCGACGTGGGCGACTGCCTTTTTATCCAGCCCGAGCGCCGCCTGCTTCTTGCGGTAGCGGATCGAGGACCACACCGAGGCGCCGATGAAGGCCACGCCTGCCAGGCCGGTGATCATTTCAGGCACATGGAACTTCATGCTTGCCAACATGATCAGCGCCAGGATACCGATCGCATAATGGGCGCCATGCTCGAGGAACACGTACTGGTCGAGCGTGCCCTTGTCCACCAGGTACACCGTCAGCGAACGCACGAACATTGCACCGATCGCCAGGCCCAGCATGATGATCACGACGTCGTTGGTGATGGCGAACGCGCCGATCACGCCGTCGAAGCTGAACGATGCATCCAGCACTTCCAGGTACAGGAAGCCGCCGATACCGCCGCGCTTGACCATCTCGCCGACCTCGCCGCCGCCCTCTTCCGAGCCTTCCAGCAGGTTGCTCAGCACGTCCACGCCGACGTAGATCAGGATGCCCCACAGGCCCGAGATCAGCACCACCATCTTCTGCGCTTCGGTCACCAGCGACAGGCTGGCCATCAGGGCGCCGATCGCGATCATCACCGAGATCGAGGACACCTTGCCCAGCGCGCCGAGCTTGGCTTCGAAATGGCCCAGCCAATGGTGTTCCTTCTCGTCGTCGAACAGGAAGTTCAGGAACACCAGCAGCAGGAACATGCCGCCGAAGGCCGCCACTTCAGCGTGGTGGTTGGTCAGGTGCTGCGAGTAGGCTTTCGGGTTTTCCAGCGCCAGGTTCCAGACGTCCACCAGGCCCAGGTCGGCCGCCACCGCGACGATCACCAGCGGGAACAGCAGGCGCATACCGAACACGGCGACGATGATGCCGACGCCGAGGAACAGCTTTTTCCAGAACTCATCCCAGGTCTTCAGCACCGAGGCGTTGACCACCGCGTTGTCGAAGGACAGCGAGACTTCCATCACGGCCAGGATCGCGGCGATACCCACCGCCGTGACCAGGCCCCCCATGCCGCCATGCTCGTAACCCCACCAGCCGGCCACCGCCAGGCAGAGCGCCGTCACGATGAATGAAATTCTGAAATGCTTCATGTTTGATTCACCCCTTCTTTTGTTTTTGTTGACAAGGCGCAGTGTAAAGATCAGCATCAAAAGGAAAAAGCGAAGATACTGTGAGAATTACTTCGTAAAAACCTGCTAGTTGAAGAGTTCGAGCCCAATTCATGAAAACCGATATCAATTTTCGCCACCTGTATTACTTCTGGGTCGTGGCCAAGGAAGGCGGCATCACGCGCGCCGCCGAGCGCCTCGGCCTGGCTGTGCAAACCATCAGTTCGCAGCTGACCCTGCTCGAGCAGACCCTGGGCAAGGCCATGTTCACGCAGCAGGGCCGGCGCCTGGTGCTGACCGAGGCCGGCCGGGTGGCGATGAACTATGCCGACCAGATTTTCCTGTTGGGCGAGCAGTTGCAGGAAGCGCTGAACGAGGCCGACAGCGGCCGCATCCGCCTCACGGTGGGCATCTCGGATTCGCTGCCCAAGCTGTCGGCCTACCGCATGCTGGAAGCGGCGACGCAGATGGACCGGGCCGTGCGGCTGGTCTGCTACGAGGACCAGTTCGAGGCGCTACTGGCCGACCTCGCGCTGCACAAGCTGGACGTGGTGCTGACCGACCGCGAGGTGCGCGCCAGCAGCGCCTTGAAGGTGTTCAGCCACCAGTTGTTCGAAAGCGAGATGGTGGTGGTCGGCACGCCCGCGCTGGCCGAGCGCTACCACGACGGCGACGGCTTCCCCGGGAATTTGAACAGCGCGCCCTTTTTGCTACCGGCACGTAATAATGCCTTGCGCGGCAAGATCGACGAATGGTTCGTCCAGCACCACGTGCGGCCGGACGTGGTCGGCGAATTCGAGGACAATGCCCTCCTGAATACTTTCGGCCGGCGCGGCCTGGGCCTGTTCTTCGCACCGGCGGCCCTGGCCACCGAGGTCGAGCAACAGTTCGGCGCGGTTCGCATCGGCAAGGTGCCGAGCGTGCGCGAACAGTTCTACGTGATCTCGAACGACCGCAAGATCAAGCATCCGGCCGTCGAGGCCATCCTCGCGGCGGCCCAGACAGGTGAACCTGGAGCGGGGTGAACGGTAAGCTGTACAATGCCTGCACAGGGATTGCCTTTTAGTTAATTATTAATCTATGCAAAACGTATTATTCGTCGTTCTGGCGCTGGTGCTGGTGGCGCTGAACGGCTTCTTCGTGGCGGCCGAATTCGGTATCGTCACCCTGCGCAAGACGCGCGTCCGCGCGATCGCAAAAACCGGTGGCCTGCGCGGCCGCATCCTGTACAAGGTCCACAGCCAGCTCGACGCCTACCTGTCCGCCTGCCAGCTCGGCATCACCCTCGCCTCGCTGGGCCTGGGCTGGGTCGGCGAACCGGCCTTCGCGCGCATCCTGGAACCGCTGTTCGCGCTGGCCGGCGTGACCAGTGAGCAACTGATCCACGGCATCTCCTTCGTGATCGCCTTCGGCGTGATCTCGTTCCTCCATATTGTTGTTGGCGAGCTGGCGCCGAAGTCGCTGGCGATCCGCATTCCCGAACAGGTCGGCCTGTGGAGCGCGCTGCCGCTGTACGGCTTTTATTGGGCGATGTATCCGGCGATCTGGGTGCTGAACGCCAGCGCCAACCTGGTGCTGCGCATCGCGGGCCTGTCCGGCGCGGGCGGACACGAAACGCATTATTCGAACGAAGAACTCAAGATGATCCTGCGCACCGGCACCAGCATGCCGGGCGAAAAATTCACCCACGACGAGCGCCACATCCTGGCCCAGTCGCTCGAGTTCAGCCAGCACTCGGTGGCCGACCTGATGCGGCCGATCAACGAGGTCAGCGCCCTGTACGCCAGCCGTTCGCTCGAGGACAACCTCGACACCATGCGCCGCAACCGCTTCTCGCGCTACCCCTACTTCGACGAGGAAAGCGAGGAGGTGCTGGGCGTGATCCACCTGAAGGACCTGTTCTTCGCCGAACAGGCCGGCAAGGACACCACCGACCTCACCGAATACCTGCGCCCGGTCGAGATGATTTCGGCACGCACCCCGGCGATCGAACTGTTCCGCCGCTTCCGCACCGGCGCCCCGCACTTCGCCCTGATCGGCGAAAAGGGCAAGCGCCCGGTCGGCTTCATCACGCTCGACAACCTGCTGGGCGCCATCGTCGGCGAAATCCGCGACGAATTCCGCCTCAACGAAAACGACTGGCTCAAGCAGGGCGACGGCACCTACATCGGCAAGGCCAGCCTGCCGATCGTCTCGCTCGAACGCGTGCTCGGCATCGACATCGACAATGAGGCAATGGGCCTGGACGAGGTGGAATCGGTGGGCGGCCTCTTGATGGCGAAGCTGGGCGACATTCCGAAGCAGGGCCAGCGCATCGAGTTTCCGAAGTTCGACGTGGTGGTCAAGAAGACCAACGGGCCGCGGATCCTGCTGGTGAAAGTGATTCCGCAGCTGACGCGCGGGGCGGATGAGGATGATCTGGATTGATACGGAGTCCTGACAGGAGAACTGCGGCTCACCGTTAAACGTCGTCCCCGCGAAGGCGGGGATCCATGCTGAACTTCCGGAGTCAGTATTTCTGCAGCTTTGCACTATTGCCGGAATACGGAATTCTGCTATTCAGTATGGGTCCCCGCCTCCGCGGGGACGACGATTTGGCGGCGGCGAATTGAAGTGAGGTCAAGCACCATGCACCTGTACCAGGAATTCCCCCCGCACCCGGCCCTGGCCGCCCACGTCGCCTGCCTCTGGACCAGCCAGGCCCTCCCCGCCGCGGCCCCGGTCCGCCACCGCATCCTGCCCGACAACTGCATCGACATCCTCTGGCAAGACCGCGCCCCGCTCGGCTTCGTGGCCGGCATGATGTCGCGCGCGCACCGGGTCGAGATGGCGCAGCCGACGCTGACGCTGGCGGTGCGCTTCCTGCCCGGCGCGGCGCGCGCCTTCTTCGGCCTGCCACTGCACGCGCTGCAGGACGGCCATCCCGCGCTGGACGACCTGTGGCCGCGTGCCGACGCCGAGGCGCTGGCCGCTGCCCTGTGGGAGCGTGAGCGCACGGTGGCGCAGCGGCTGGCCATCCTCCAGCGTGCGCTGCTGGCGCGCCTGCACGCCGTGGAACCCGGTCCGGCCGATCGCCTGGCGCGGGCCGCCGTCGGCCTGATCGACCGGGCCGGCGGCGCCGTCCTCATCGACGACCTGGCGCGCACGCTGGGCGTCTCGCGCCAGCACCTGGCACTGCAATTCCGCGAACGCGTGGGCCTGGCGCCCAAGACCTTCGCCATGGTCAGCCGCTTCCGCCGCGCCGGCGCCGCACTGCGCGCGCAAAGCGGCGCGGTCGACTGGACCCGGCTGGCCCTCGATTGCGGCTACTACGACCAGTCGCACCTGATCCACGCATTCCGCCTGTTCGCGGACGAGACGCCGGAACGCTTCGCGCGCCCGCGGGCCTGAATCGGCGTCCCTTATCGACGTCCCTTATGGACGTCCCTTAGCGGCTTCCATTTTTCCAATACGCCGGCGCGGCGCGATGGCATCATGGGGTTTTACTCGTCAACCGGAGACCGTCATGATCCATGGATTGCGCACCGTGAAATACCCCGTCGCCGACCTCGCCCGGGCCAAGGCCTGGTTCACTGAAGTGCTCGGCACGGCGCCCTATTTCGACCAGCCCTTCTACGTCGGCTACAGCGTCGGCGGCTTCGAACTCGGCCTGGTCCCGGACGGCACGCCCGGCACCGCGGGGTCGGTGGTGTACTGGGGCGTGGACGACATCGAAGCCGAAGTCGCGCGCATCGTCGGGCTCGGGGCGAGCGTGCACGAGGAGGTGCAGGAGGTCGGCGAAGGCATCAAGGTGGCGGAACTGAAGGATCCGTTCGGGAATGTGCTGGGTTTGATTCTGAATCCGCTGTTCGATCCGGCGACGGTGCGCTGACCGCCTGCGCCTTGTCCCGATACCGGCCCGGCGCCTGCCCCACCAGCCTGCGGAAATCCGACGTGAAATGCGCCTGGTCGACGTAGCCCAGGTCCAGCGCCAGCGCGCTCAGGTCGAGCTCGCCGCCTTGCGCCAACCGGTCGGCCGCCTCGTGCAGGCGGAAGCGCCGGATCACCCACTTCGGACTCACGCCCACGTACTCGCCGAACAGCCGCTGCAGGCTGCGCACGCCCAGCCCGGCGGCGGCGGCCAGCGCTTCGACCCGCGTCAGCCCGGGCGTGGTTTCCACGGTGCGCAGGATGGCGGCGATGCGCTCCACCTGCGGGTCGGCAGTGGGCAGCTGGATGCCCAGCCGGGTGCGCAGCAGCGCGCCGGCGGCATCGACCATGGCGGCGTCGCCGGGCGCGCCCAGCACGGCGCCCACGGCCGCCGCATCGTCCCAGCCGAACACCGCCGACAGCGGCAATACCTGGTCGCTGATCGTGTGCAGCGGGCGTCCGAGAAAGGCGCGGAAGGTACCGGGCCGGAACTTCAAACCGCACACCGTGCCGGCACCCTGCAGCGTGTAGTCGAAGGCGCCGGTCACCACGCCGAACACCCCGCTGCGCACGCGGTCGAAGGCCACGTGCACGCTCGGATAGGGCAGCGTGCGTTGCACGAAGGGCGGCTGGCCGCGCAAGTCCCATTCGACGATCCAGACGTGTTCGATGAAGGCGGCAAGATCCGGCGGCGGCAGGTAGCGCTCCATGCGGAACATCCTGCCGGCGAGCGCAGGTGCGACCACGCCCCTGGCGCGGTCCGGGACGGTGGCGGGCGTCGTCATCGATGGCCTCCTGCGGTGCGGGGATGCGGCAGATTCTAGCATTCGCGTTTTTGCAAGACGGCGCCGCCGCCCGCCCCTACCCTGAAGCCTCGCATCCACCGAGGACACCATGAAACCGACCCTGTACCACGCCCCGCATTCGCGCGCCGGCGCCGTCCGCATCCTGCTCGAGGAACTCGGCATCGACTACGACCTGCATCTGCTGGACCTGCAACGCAACGAACAGCGTGCCCCCGCCTACCTGGCCGTCAACCCGATGGGCAAGGTGCCGGCCATCCTGCACGATGGCAGCCTGGTCACCGAGCAGCCGGCGATCTTCATCTACCTGGCCGACCGCTACCCGCAGGCCGGACTCGCGCCTGGCCTGGACGACCCGCTGCGCGGACCGTACCTGCGCTGGCTGGCCTTTTATGGATCGTCGTTCGAGCCGGCCATCATCGACCGCGCGCTCGAGCGCGCGCCGGCGCCGCCGTCACTGTGCCCGTACGGCGACTACGACACCATGCTGGCCACCTTCACCGCCCCGCTGCGCGCCGGCCCCTGGCTGCTGGGCGAGCGCTTCTCGGCGGCCGACATCCTGTGGGCCAGCGCGCTGGGCTGGATGACCGGCTTCGGCCTGGTGCCGAAGCTGCCCGAGATCATGGCTTACGTCACGCGCCTGCGTGTGCGTCCGGCGGCGCAAAAGGCCGCGGCGGCCGACGCTGCGTTGGCGGCGGCGCAGGCGTGACCGCGCTCCGTAACTCAGTTCGCATTCTCCTGTACCACCAGCGCCAGCTGCACGTCGTCGCCGACCTTCACACCCATGCGCTCGCCGAGCGGGCCGACCAGCAGCGGCGCGGCGATGGTCTTGCCATCCTCAAGGATGCGGCCGGTCAGGCGGACCATGCGCTCGGATGTCCGGTCGATCGTGAATTCGACGCGCCACGGCTTGCCGGCATGCTCGCCGGCGACCGCGAAGGGCTCCTTCTCCTTCACCAGCACGCGCGGTACGGCCTGGTCGCCGTGGATGCCGATCTCCATCCTGACGCCGTAGGCGGCGGAAGGGGTCGAGGGTTGTGCCTGAACGCCGCTGCCGGCAACCAGGGCGGCCAGGCCGAGGGGCAACGCAGTCTTGAAACGGTCGGTCATCGTGCTTCCTTTCAGGGTTGGTGAAGTGTCCTGCTCGATTGCGGGCGCGGCAGCGGGCACCATCACCACCTCGGCCGATGCAGCCCAAGCCAGGTGCGCGCCGGCCGCGGCAAAAGCGGCCAGCAGCAGCGCCACCAGCACGCGCACGCGCCGTGGCGAACCGCGCCGGCCCAGGTTCAGAATACGTTCGCGCAGCGGCGACCCCGCCTGCATCGCGCAGCCGAGCGGCACGGCGGTGCCGGCCCGGGTCTTGAGCAACGCTTCGGCATAGATGTGCGGCGCATGCGCCCGGCCCCGCAGCACCGCGCTGTCGCAAGCCAGTTCCTGGTCGGCCAGAAAGGCAAGCCGCGCGCCGGATGCCAGCGGATGGAACCAGAACACGCACTGCAGGAAGGCGCACAAGGCGTTCCACCACAAATCGCCGCGCCGGCGGTGCACGCGTTCGTGGGCCAGCACCGCCGCCTGTTCCTGCGCACTGTAGCGGGTGGCGTAATCGGCCGGCAGCACGATGCGCGGCCGCAGCAGGCCGACCAGCATGGGGCCGGCGTCGGTGCGCGCCCCGATCCAGCAGTCTTCGTCCACACGCCGCAAGGCACCGAGCGTCCGCATGAAAGCACGCTGCTTCGAGCAGAACAGGAATGCGCTGGCGCCGGCCCCTGCCAACCAGGCGCAGACCAGGAGCATGGCCAGTTGCGGCGCGGCGGCAGGCGCCTGCCCCAGCGCCGCCGGCAAATCGGGATGCGCGGCGACGGCTGCCATCTCCATCCGCACCGTTTGCCGATGTACCGGCCAACAGCACAGCGCAAGCCCGAGCGGCACCAGCAGCCACAGCGCATACGCCGCCTCGGCACCGAGCCGCGCGCGCAGCGGGCGCCGCGCCAGCATCAGGGCGCCGGCCAGCGCGGTGAACACCAGCGTGGCCACGCCCAGGCGCGCCAGCCAGGCCGTGGCGCTCATTTGTCGAGCTTCTCGATCAGTTTGCGCAGTTCGGCGATGTCGTCCCGGCTCAGCGCCTCACGCTCGCTGAAGTGGGCCACCAGCGGCGCCACGCGCCCGCCGAACAGGCGGTCGAGCACCGAGCGGCTCTGGGCATCGACCCAGTCGGCGCGCGCCAGGACCGGTGAATACAGATAGCGCCGCCCTTCGTACTCGGCACGGATCGCGCCCTTCTTCAGCAGGCGGCTCAGGAAGCTCTTGATGGTGGCGTCCTGCCAATTGTTGGCCGGACCCAGCGCGGCGGCGATCTCGTCGGCGGTCTGCGGGGCGCGCGTCCACAGGACTTCCATCACCAGCGATTCCGACTCGCTGATCGTCAGGTGCTCAAGCATGGCAATTTCCGATTACAAGTGTAATTTTTAATTATGATTACATATGTAATCGATGTCGTCAATCTTGGAAACCAATAGCTGACATTTCAAATCCGTCGCCTTGACAACGCGCCGGATGAATATGGAAAGCTGCCCGCGTAGCAAGCTTCGACGGGCTGTGTGATCATAAGCAATGCGACTTGCAAGCTGACATTACGGATGCCTACTGACATGGAAAGAATTGGCTTTGGTGGCGGTTGCCATTGGTGCACGGAAGCCGTGTTCGCTTC
>JAKOOD010000703.1 GCA_022701635.1 Burkholderiaceae bacterium
GTCGCGCGCCACTGGGTGTTGAAGCCGATCGAATTGTTGTTGGTGACGGTGGCGAAGTCGCCGCCGTTCATCGCGATGTCCTGGTTCTGGACGCGCTCTTCGTAGTAGACCGGGGTCGCCACCGGGCCCTTGGTGAAGACGCTCGACTGGACGTTGGTGTCATGGTTGAACCAGGCCGACAGCTCGTGGTACTTGGTCTGGATCTTGTTCTGCGAGTAGGTGTAGTCCAGCGTCGTGGTCAGGTCCTTGTTCGGACGGAACTGCAGGGTCAGCTGGCCGTTGGTCCGCTGGCGCTGCGAGCCGCGCATGAAGTAGGAGATGTTCTGCGGCGTCAGGTAGATGTCGTTGGCGCCCGGCGGATTGGTGACGTTGGCATAACCCGGCGTGCCCGGCTGCGGGATGGCGCCGCTGCCGGTATCGCCCATCTTGAACGGACCGAGCCAGCCGTTGGTCACGGCGGCCTGGTTCACGCCCAGGTTGCGTTCCTGGTAGCTGCCGCTGACCGCGAGGCCGAACATGCCGTTGCCGAAGATCGTGCTGTAGATGCCCGAGACTTCCGGCGTCCACGAGCTCTTGGCCTTGTCCGCGCCAGGCAGGTTGTTGTTCGACGTGTCGTACACGCCCTTGATGCCGACACTGGCGGTCTTGCCCAGGTCGAAAGGACGGGCGGTCATGATGTTGATGGTGGCGCCGATGCCGCCCGGCGGCGTGTCGGCGCGCGCGCTCTTGTAGACCTGGATCTGCGATACCGATTCCGAGGCCAGGTTGCTGAAGTCGAAGGCGCGGCCGGCCTGGTCGCCCAGGCTGGCGGTCGGCATCTGGCGGCCGTTCAGCAGGACCATGTTGAGGTCCGGACCGACGCCGCGCACGGTCACGTTGGCGCCTTCGCCGCGGTTGCGGTCGATCGACACGCCCGAGATGCGCTGCAGCGATTCGGCCAGGTTGGTATCCGGGAACTTGCCGATGTCGTCGGCGACGATGCCGTCGACGATACCGTCGGAATTGCGCTTCAGGTTCAGCGTCGACTGCAGGCTGGCGCGGATACCGGTCACTTTCACGACATTGGTGGTCGGCGCCGGCGGCGTCCCCGAGCTTGCCGCCGGGACGGCTGCCACGCCCTCCGGGCTGCCGCTCTGGTCCTGTGCAAAGGCCGGGACGGCCAGCGCGGCGCAGGCGCTGGCGACGGCCAGGCTGATCAGGCGATGCCTGGTGTGCGGATAAAGGGGTGCCCCCTTCTTGATGATAGACACGGTGTCTCCTCTCTCGTCTCTGAATGCGGTGGTGGCGCCTGACGGCTTGCTGACCCGCCGCGTGGTGGTACTGCGAACTCACCTGTCCCGTCCGCTGCACACGCTGCTGGTGCTGTCGTCGTCGCGGGACCGCTCGTATTGTTCGAACGTAATGTTGAGGAGGTTAGAAAATTAAAACTGATTGGTCAATCGAACATGTGATCGATTTCAGGGCGCGAAACGCCCGAAAACCATGCAGGAAGGATAATAACTGCCTATGTTAGCGCCTAACATTGCACCAAGGCACAGCAAATCATGGTGCTGATGAAATCGATTTCACAAATAAATCAATGACTTCGTGCATTTCACCGATGGCCTTCCGGGGTCCGATTCATTGCGACTTTTACTTTGCCAAACGGCAAAAAGTTAATTTTGTAACAGTCCGCCTGCTGTTGTGCATAAAGCACACTCTCAAACTTGACTTGACATGATTATCTATATCGGGGCTATGTCCGTCGAAAGTCATCGACTGGCGGATTCCGTATGTTGCTTATATGTTATACAGATGCAATAAAGCAAATTTTTGTAAAACATGGTCAGCAAAACTGGTTATCATTGCAAGAATGCACTGCGACCGCTGGATGGCTCAGCGCGCGTAGTTGCCGAACTCGTCAATCACTCTGGGAGAGATGCACATGAAAGGTATGACCTTGGCGGCCCTGGCCGGCGCCATCCTGCTCTGCGGTTGCGCCAGCACCGACAATCCGACTACCGGACAGAACACCGTGGCATCGCGCGGCGAGGCGCCGCTCGGTTCCTACATCAAGAAGAAGTCGGGTACGAACGACAACACCATGCTCGACAAGCAGGCGCTGGAAAACGAGCGCCAGATGAATAACGGCAGCATCAACCTGCCGACGCGCTGATCCGGCACCCTCTTCCACGCCGTTTTCCCGCCAAGGCGGCGGGCAGTCCGCAGGACCGCCCGCCGCCTTGTCACATCGCCACGCTGAAACGGGTCAACCGGCGCGCTCCCCTTACTGCTGCACGAACACCGCGACGGTCCGTGCCGGCACGCTGAAGCTGCCGCTGGCCTGGTCGTAGGCGGAAGTCTTCACCACCTCGTCGCTGCCGCGCTGCTGGATCCCGTGCAGGGCAAGCGCTTTCCCCTTCAGTTCCGGGATCGCGAAGCGCTTGGCCACCTTGTCGACGTTGAACAGCACCACCACGCGCGCATAGCCGGCACCCTGGTAAGGGCGCGGCGACGCGCCGTCCAGGCTCATCACCACCAGCCCCGGCACCTGGTCCGGACCGACGTTGTGGAACTTGAGACGCTCGATCACGTCCTGGGCGGTGCGCATGCGGAACAGCGTGCTGTCCTTGCGGATCGCCAGGAAATTCTCGTACACGTCGCGGGCCTGCACGATCGCGCGGGTATCCGGCTTGATCAGCGGGTTGGCCAGCACCGGCTGCATCAGGCTCCAGTTCGACTGCTCGTTGCCCGCCAGCGGCAGGCCGACACCGAAGTTGTTGGTCTGGTAGCTGTAATCCAGGCGGTTGAACCAGTCGCCGGCGTTATACGTGTCGCGCTGGAGCGACTTGGAGCGCAGGATTTCCTGGCCGGCGTGGGTGAACGGAATGCCCTGCGCCAGCAGCACGATCGCCGCACCCAGGCTCTGCATGCGCACGCGGTCGGCCAGCGAGGTCGATTGCGGCAGGCGCATCGCGTTGATGTCGAACAGGGTCTGGCCGTCGTGCGCCTCGACGTAGTTGATGATTTCCGACGGCTTGGCCGTGAAGCCGGCGCGCTGGCCGAAGTAATCGATCTCGGCATTGCTGCGATCCGTACCGGTGCGGTCGGTGAAGCGGTAGTCGCGCAGGGTACCGGCCAGGGTCACGCGTGCCAGGTCGGCCAGGCGCAAGGCATCGTCGCGGGTCTGGTTCGCCTGCCCGTTGGGATCGGTGTACACGCCGTTGATGAAGCCCTGCTGGCTGATCAGGGCGCTGCCGTTGTCGCAGCAGCCGCCGCCGTGCATGGTGTCGCGCATGCGGTCGTTGAACGAGCCGATGGCGGTGCCGTACAGGTTGGCCTGGCGCGCCACCGGGAAGCGCACGTCGTTGGCGACGGCGCCGGTGTTCCAGGCTTCGCCGTACAGGTAGATGTCGCGGCCTGCCGCCTTGTTGACATCCGCCTGCAGGCGCTTGATCAGGTCGAGCGGGGTCAAGCCCATGATGTCGAAGCGGAAGCTGTCGACCTTGTACTGGGTCGCCCACAGTGACACCGAATCGATGATCAGCTTGCCCATCATGGTGTTTTCCTGCGCGGTGTCCGAGCAGCAGCTGTCGCCCAGGATGCCGCCGCCGGCGTTCAGGCGGTAGTAATAGGCGGGCACGATGCGGTCGAGCACCGACAGGTTGCCCTGCATCGCCTGGCTGGTGTGGTTGTAGACCACGTCCATCGTCACCCGCAGCTTACTTTCGTGCAGCGCCTGCACCATGGCGCGGAACTCGCGCACGCGTACCGCGCCGTCGTTGGCGTCGCTGGCGTAGCTGCCTTCCGGCGCGTTGTAGTGGACCGGGTCGTAGCCCCAGTTGAAGCAGTCGCTGTCCTGGCTGGCCGCCACCGCCGCCTGCTGGGTCGTGCCGTCCGGCGCCCCTGCCGGAATCGACGGCGTGCTGCAGCCGGCCTCGTTGACGCTGGCGAAATCGAAGCTCGGCAGCAGGTGCACGTGGGTCATGCCGGCCTTGGCCAGCGACTTCAGGTGGCGCATGCCGTTCGAGCCGCCGTCCGTAAAGGCGAGGTACTTGCCGCGGTGCGCCGCCGGCACCGATTCGTCACTGGCGGAGAAGTCGCGCACATGCAGTTCGTACAGCGCGATGTCGGCCGGGTCGGCCAGCAGCGGCGAGCGGTCGGCGTCCCAGCCGGCCGGCTTCATTTGCGCGCTGTCGAGATCGGCCATGAAGCTGCGCGCGCTGTTGGCGCTCAGGCTCACCGAATACGGGTCGGTCACGGTGTTGGCCACCACCTTGTTGCCGGCCCAGCGCGACAGCACGTTGACCGTGTAGGTGTAGTAAGCGCGGTTGACCCATTTTCCGCTCGGTGCCGAGTAGCTCCATACGCCGCTGGCGTCGCGCGTCATCGGGAAGGTGGAGGCGGCGGCGGCATCGGCGCCGGCATACACGTTGACGCTGACCGACTTCGCGGTCGGCGCCCACACGCGGAAGGTCGCCATGCCGCGGTTGAAGCTGAGGCCGAGCTGGGCCTGCGCGGCGCCGGCGGCGAATACCTCGTCGAGCATGCCGGCCATCTGCAGCGAGGTCGCCTGCACCAGCTTGCCGGCGGCGTCGTACTGGGCGATGGCGAACTGGCCGCTGGCCAGTCCGGCCACGCGGGCGGCATCCTTGTCCGCCAGGCGCAGGCCGGTGGCGCCGGCCAGGTGCGGATACTTGGCGCGGAGCGCGTCCGGCAGCGCGGCCAGGCTCAGGTCGAAGCTGCCGTCGAAGCCGGCGGGACCGTCCGACGTGAAGGCCAGTCCGCCGTTGGCGGCGTAGAACAGTTTATAGCTGCCGCCCGCGGGCACGCCCGGCCAGGCCAAGGTGGTGGCGGTCAACCAGTGGGCGGTGGCGCCGGCCAGGTTGCCGAGGTTCAGGGTCGGCGGCGCCGCATAGATCGTGCAATCGCCTTCCTGCATCCAGATTTCCTGGCCGCGGGTGGCGATGTCGGCATTCAGGGCGGCGTACTGGTCGCTGGTGCAGCTTTTGTTGCCGCTGCCGTCGGTCACCAGGAAGGAGATCCCGGTCTTGCCGGCTGCCAGCGGAATATCGACCCAGCCGCCGAAGCTGTCGGTATTGCCGAACATGAAGCGGTCGGTAATCCAGGCCGCGCTCGGCGTGCGCGGGCCGTCCCAGGAATACACGCCCCATTGGGACGTGTCGCCCTGGATGCGGTGGTAGTGCATGCGGATGGTGGCGGGTGCCACGGCCGGGGCATCGGCGGTCGCGCTGGCGGTCACCGCCAGTTGGCGCGCACCGGCTGCGCTACCCTGCCCGGCCTGTTCGCCGCCGCCGCACCCGCTCAGGGTGAAGGCGGCCGCGACGAGGCATGACCATGAAGTCAAACTACTTCTGTTGAACATGTTGTCTCCGTTTTCGTTCTTATATGCGCTTTTCCATCGGAGGAAAAGATGATGTCGGCTATCAGCCGCATGTAATATTACTACTACTGCGAATGATAAATGCATCGGAGACAACAGTTCACTGCGCTTGTGGTTGTTTTACCACTCACAGCGATGGACGAAAAAAAAAGGCAGGGTCGATGACCCTGCCTTGCATTGCCCGCGGTGCGTGGCTTAGAGAATGTGGGTACCGATCCACCAGGCGATGGCCGCCATGAAGGCCGAAGCCGGTATGGTAAAGATCCACGCCCACACGATATTGCCCGCCACGCCCCAGCGCACCGCCGACGCCTTCTGCGCCGAACCGACGCCGACGATCGCGCCGGTGATGGTGTGGGTGGTCGAGACCGGCACGCCGATCGCGCTGGCCAGGAACAGGGTGATGGCACCGCCCGACTCGGCGCAGAAGCCGCCGACCGGCTTCAGCTTGGTGATCTTCTGGCCCATGGTGCGCACGATGCGCCAGCCGCCGAACAGCGTGCCCATGCTGATCGCGGTGTAGCACGAGATGATCACCCACAGTGGCGGCTCGGCCGCGCCCGCCTGCGAGGCGCCGGCGAAGATCAGCAGCATCCAGATGATGCCGATGGTCTTCTGCGCGTCGTTGCCGCCGTGGCCCAGGCTATAGGCAGCGGCGGACACCAGCTGCAGGCGGCGGAACCAGGTGTCGACCTTGCGCGGCGGGGTGCGCACGAAGATCCAGGACACGGCCAGCATCACGAGCGAACCGAGAATGAAGCCCAGCAGCGGCGACAGGATGATCCACTGCACGGTCTTCAGCAGGCCGCCGCCGACCAGCGCGCCGGTGCCGCTCTTGGCCACGGCCGCGCCCACCAGGCCACCGATCAGGGCATGCGAGGACGAGGACGGGATCCCGTAGTACCAGGTGATGATGTTCCAGATGATGGCGCCCACCAGCGCCCCGAATATCACGTACTGGTCGACGATACTGGCGTCGATGGTGCCCTTGCCGACCGTCGCCGCGACGTGCACGCCGACGGTGAAGATGGCGACGAAGTTGAACACCGCCGACATGGCGACCGCGGTCTGGGGTTTCAGGACCCCGGTCGATACCACGGTCGCGATCGCGTTGGCGGCGTCGTGGAAACCGTTCATGAAGTCGAAGACCAGCGCTAAAAGGACGAGCAGGCCCAGCACATAAATGCTGATATGAAGATGATCCATGGATTTATTCTTGTTCTTGTCGCGTTACGCGTTCTCGACGATGATGCCTTCGATGATGTTGGCAACGTCTTCGCAGCGGTCGGTGACGGTCTCGAGGATCTCGTAGATCGCCTTCATCTTGATCAGGTTGCGCACGTCCGGCTCGTCGCGGAACAGCTTGGACATGGCGGCGCGCATCACGTGGTCGGCGTCCGATTCCAGGCGGTCGATCTCTTCGCAGATCGCGACCATCTTCTGGGCGTTGTCCATGTTGTGCAGCATGCCGACGGCCTGCTGGACCTTTTCGCAGCAGGCCAGGCACAGCTCGGCCAGGCGCTTGGCTTCCGGGGTCACGGCCTGCAGGTCGTACAGCGAAATCGTTTGGGCGGCGTCCTCCATCATGTCGAGGATGTCGTCCATGCGCGTGATCAGCTTGTGGATGTCGTCGCGGTCGAGCGGGGTGATGAAGGTCTTGTGCAGCAGGTCGACGGTGGCATAGGTGATCTTGTCCGCCTGTTTTTCGATGCTTTCCACGGCATGGGTGCGGTTTTCGAGGTCGTCGAAGTTGGTCATCAAACCGACCATTTCCTGCGCCCCCTTCACGCACAAGGCGGCGTGCTGGTTGAACAGGTCAAAAAATTTGCCCTCCGTGGGCATCAGGCGTCCAAACATGTCATTCTCCGTTGGTAGATCTCTTGGGACTTCTTGAGGGACACGGCGCAAGGTTTCCGCCCAGCTCGCGCCGGGAGGAAACCACGCACCGCATCCATGTTATTTC
This sequence comes from Burkholderiaceae bacterium, assembly GCA_022701635.1. Taxonomy (GTDB): domain Bacteria; phylum Pseudomonadota; class Gammaproteobacteria; order Burkholderiales; family Burkholderiaceae_D; genus Telluria; species Telluria phyllosphaerae. Next base: position 7,347 of record JAKOOD010000703.1, read on the forward strand.
TATTGTTATTGGCGCTTGCTTACCCGGTTTAATCGCCCTGGTAAACACTGAGGTTGCCGCTGTAATTGCCGAACTTGGTATACATCCCCATCCAGGTCAGGCGGATTGCCCCGATCGGACCGTTACGCTGCTTGCCGATGATGATCTCGGCGGTGCCTTTGTCCGGCGAGTCCGGGTTGTAGACCTCGTCACGATACAGGAAGATGATCACGTCGGCATCCTGCTCGATAGCGCCCGATTCGCGCAAGTCGGACATGACCGGGCGTTTGTTCGGCCGTTGTTCCAGCGAGCGGTTCAGCTGCGACAGCGCGATCACCGGACAACCGAGTTCCTTGGCCAGGCCCTTCAGGCTACGCGAGATTTCCGAGATTTCGGAAGCGCGGTTGTCGCCCGGCTTGGAACCCTGCATCAGCTGCAGGTAGTCGACGATGATCAGGCCGAGCTTGCCGCACTGGCGTGCCAGGCGGCGCGCACGGGCGCGCATCTCGATCGGGTTCAGCGCCGGCGTCTCGTCGATGAAGACCTGGGCGTCGTTCATCTTCTGGATCGCATGCGTCAGGCGTGGCCAGTCCTCGTCGTTCAGTTTGCCGGTACGCAGGCGGTGCTGGTCGAGCTGGCCGACCGAACCGAGCATACGCATCGCCAGCTGGGTCCCGCCCATCTCCATCGAGAAGATCGCCACCGGCAGGCCGGCTTCGATCGCGACGGCTTCGCCGATGTTGACCGAGAATGCGGTCTTGCCCATCGACGGACGGCCGGCCACGATGACCAGGTCGCCCGGCTGCAGGCCCGAGGTCATCTTGTCGAGGTCGATGAAACCGGTCGGCACGCCGGTGATTTCGCCCTGGTTTTCGCGGCTGTAGAGTTCGTCGATGCGCTCGACCACCTGGGTCAGCAACGGCTGCACCGGCAGCCAGCCCTGGGCGCCGCGGGCACCCTGCTCGGCGATCGCGAAAATGCGTGATTCGGCTTCGTCGAGGATCTGCTTGACCTCGGCGCCCTGCGGATTGAAGGCCTTGCCCGACACTTCGTCGGCCACGGTGATGAGTTGGCGCAGCACGCCGCGGTCGCGCACGATCTCGGCGTAACGGCGGATGTTGGCAGCGGATGGCGTATTTTGCGCCATCGCGTTCAGGTATTGCAGGCCGCCCACGTCCTCGGCCTTGCCGAGCTGGACGAGCGATTCGTAGACGGTGATCACGTCGGCGGGTTTGCCGGAATTGATCAGGCGGACCATCTGTTCGAAGATGATCCGGTGGTCGTAGCGGTAGAAATCCTCCGCATGCATGAAGTCGGCAATGCGGTCCCACGCCGCGTTATCGCGCAGGAGGCCGCCGATCACGGACTGTTCTGCTTCGATCGAATGCGGGGGAATGCGGAGCGACTCGATTTGCGGGTCTGCTGGGGTATTCATGGGCGGCATTATACCTGTTTGCCACCGGCCGCTGAAATGATTGGTGAGTTTCTTCTAGTAAAAAGAACAAAAAAAAAGCCGGGATAACCCGGCTTTTTCTCATCCATACAACAGAATGAATTAGGCAGCTTCGCCGACGACGGCGATGGTGACGTCAACGACGACGTCGGTGTGCAGCGCGACAGCAACCGGGTGCTCGCCGGTGGTCTTCAGCGGACCGGTCGGCAGGCGAACCTGTGCTTTTTCGACTGCGAAACCTTGCTTGGTCAGGGCTTCGGCGATGTCGAAGTTGGTCACGGAACCGAACAGACGGCCATCGACGCCGGCCTTCTGGGCGATGGTGACGGTCATGCCGTTCAGCTTTTCGCCTTGGGCTTGCGAAGCGGACAGCTTTTCAGCAGCGGCTTTTTCCAGCTCGGCGCGCTTGACTTCGAACTCGGCGACAGCCGAGGTGGTCGCGCGGCGGGCCATTTTTTGCGGGATCAGGAAGTTACGTGCGTAACCGTCCTTGACCTTGACGACGTCGCCCAGGTTGCCGACGTTGACGACTTTTTCCAGCAGGATAACTTGCATATTATTCTCCAGTATTTACTTGTGCTCGTTGCCGTGGCGACTTAAGCGTTGTGCAGGTCGGTGTACGGCAGCAGGGCCAGGTAACGTGCGCGCTTGATCGCGGTGTCAACTTGACGCTGGTAGTGCGCCTTGGTACCGGTCAGGCGAGCCGGCATGATCTTGCCGTTTTCCTGGACGAAATCCTTCAGGGTGTCGACGTCTTTGTAGTCAACCTGTTCCACGCCTGCAGCGGTGAAGCGGCAGAACTTCTTGCGCTTGAACAGCGGGTTCTGCTGTTTGCGCTTCAGTTTTTCTTTGGCTTTGTTTTTGTCGAACTTTTTACCGAATGCCATTTGAGGCTCCTGTATCTAAAAACGTGCTCGCTAGTCGATCGACTATTCGGCGGCACTGAAATCAATGATGTGAAACACCAGGGTTTTACTGTGACGGCTTTTCCTGGCGAGAAATCCTGTGAAGCGATGCACTGCGCCCAGTTCGGCGTTGGCGAATCGTCCCGAGATTTCACCCGCGGCTACCGCGGTCATCTCGAACTCGACCTGCCTGGCTATTCCCGCTTCCGTCTGCTGCGACTGGTGCTGCAAGGTCGCGCCGACGATCGGGATGCCGGCCGGGGTGTAACGCAGGGTATCGCGCTCGAGGATGCTGGCAACCAGCGACAGCGCGTTCACTACCCGTTCGCGTAAGCCCGTGGCTTAAGCTGCAGCGGCCGGAGCGGCTGCCTGCTCTGCGCGGTGGCTCTTGGCTGCGTCTTCGCGCTGGACCGACTTCATCATCGGCGACGGCGCGGTTTCAGCCTTCTTCATCTTCACGGTCAGGTGACGCAGCACGGCATCGTTGAACTTGAATGCGGTTTCCAGCTCGACCAGGGTCTCGTTGTCGCACTCGATGTTCAGGCAGATGTAGTGTGCCTTCGGCAGTTTCTGGATCTGGTAAGCCATTTGACGACGGCCCCAATCTTCGACGCGGTGGATGTTGCCGCCGCGCGAGGTGACCGTGGTCTTGTAGCGTTCGATCATCGCCGGGACCTGCTCGCTTTGGTCCGGGTGGACGATAAACACGATTTCATAATGACGCATGCATTACTCCTTGAGGACGTTAAACAGATGCCCACCTCGGCGTCAAGACGAGTGTGGGAAGGGAAAGCCCAACATTATAACCGGAAAAACGTCAAGCGCTCAATCGGTTTGTGATGCGCTGGTATGTGACAAATAAATCGCCGAAATCCACGAATCCCCTTGCGTGTAGCGCAATACTGTACAAAAATACAGTCTGTCCCAGCACCCACGATTCACTGACCCCATGCTTAAGCTCACTGCAAGGCAAGAACAGATCCTTAACCTGATCAAGGAAGCCATCGACAACACCGGCTTCCCGCCGACACGCGCCGAAATCGCGCAAGAGCTTGGCTTCCGCTCGGCCAACGCCGCCGAGGAACACCTGCAAGCCCTGGCGCGCAAAGGCGCGATCGAAATTTCCCCCGGCACCTCGCGCGGCATCCGCCTGCTCGGCGCCACCACGCCGGCCACGCCCCAGCCGGCCGCCATGCCGCACGTGCCGGCCGCCCTGCTGATGTCGCTGCCGCTGGTCGGCCGCGTCGCCGCCGGTTCGCCGATCCTGGCCCAGGAACACGTCGAGGCCAATTACGCGGTCGACCCGGCCATGTTCTCGGCCAAGCCCGACTTCCTGCTCAAGGTCAAGGGCTGGTCGATGCGCGACGCCGGCATCTGCGACGGCGACATCCTGGCCGTCAAGAAGGTCGACAGCGCCAAGAACGGCCAGATCGTGGTCGCCCGCATCGGTGAGGAAGTCACCGTCAAGCGCTACCGCAAGAACGGTACCCTCATCGAACTGCTGCCGGAAAATCCGGAGTTCTCGGTGATCACGGTCGATCCGCAGACCGACGAGTTCGCGCTCGAAGGACTGGCGGTTGGCTTGATGCGTTCCTGGCACTAAAGGGCCAGTGGCACCAAAGGGGTCAGAGCCCTGCAGGGGTCAGAGCCCGGTTTTTCTGTTGGGGCTCTGACCCCGGTTCTCAGTCGCGAACCAGACCGAAGCCACAAACAAAACGGCCTGCTTGAATGCAGGCCGTTTTCATTTGTTCGTGCTGAACACCGGGGTCGGAGACCCTCAAAAGCAACACCGGGCTCCGACCCCTTCTATTGCTTAGGCTCCGGCGGGGGCGCGTTCTTGACCATCTCGTTATGC
>JAKOOD010000438.1 GCA_022701635.1 Burkholderiaceae bacterium
GGCAGGATGCGATTGCATGGCTGAGAGCCACTGTCCGCTCGTTGCCGTTTCGTCTGTTTGGCTCAGCATAAGCAGGTTGCTGGGCCGGAAGATTCACGGACTGCCGTGAAGGACCGGATCCGAGCTAAGCCGGTTCCATGCTCATCATCGCCAAGGTCATGATCAAGACTCAGCTCTGAGACTTGGCCAGTAGACAGTAGCTTTACGGCTTCGTCAGGCCAATAAACGCGAACCCAGCCAAATGGCGTCATCCGCTCATCGTCGAGATAGACTTTCACATTTACATCCTCGCCATTTCCGCTCTCGGACGATAGCAGGCCGATTGCAGTTTCCGTAACCGACCCAAACCGGACCTGGACGCTGCAGCAAGCCACGTCACCTGTTTCGTCCGAACATGCCATACCAAAATTCGTCGCCGAGCTTCAGCGCTAGACAGCCGCATACCAGCATCGTTGCACCCCATATGCCAATCGCGGCACCCAACGACACGATGCTCCATTTAGCAATGAAGTACAGCCCAACAAAGAAGCCTAGCATCGCCCCACAGCCGAAACGGGTTATCTTTTCGATTGTCCCGATCTTTGGTTTTTCACTGTGTTCATAGCATCCCTTAAACGCAGGTCAGCGTGACCGTTCGCTCTTGGCCTATTGTGTTGAAAAACTCGGCCAAGTTGACGGCTGGACAAAAAACCTGTCAGGCTCGACTTACTAGAACCGCCGCCATTCGGCGATCTCGAAGTGGTTTGACGTTTGAGACCAGCCAAAATTGTTGCCATTCGACTTTTTCAACACAATAGGCCGATAGCGGACAATCGATATGGCGCAGTGTACGACCTTGTTGCTACCTGGACAAGTCGCCGTTGGGCTGGTCGGTCGCAGTTGTTATGGCCGACTTTATTCTTTCGTAGCGGACTTTAGTAGCAGGCGACCCTAGTGCATCGCCGAGCGCAACGCCCCCGATTCGAAATAGATGTGCTGGATCTGCGGATACACCTCCGAGACCGCGTGCTCCAGGCGCGCGATCGCCCCCTCCACCTCGTCGATGCGCATGCCGCGCTTGAACTGCACGGCCGCGGTCAGCAGCACCTCGTCGGGGCCGAGCTGCATCGACATCAGCTTGCTGACGGTCTGGATGTCGGGATCGTTGTCGAAGATGGCGCGCACGCGGCGCGTGGCCTCGGGGCCGATGCTTTCGCCGACCAGCAGCGCCCCGGTCTCGCGCGCCAGCGTGAAGGCGGCGCCCACCAGCAGAAGGCCGATCAGTACCGACGCGGCCGGGTCGAAGTAGGGGTTGTCGAACAGGTGGCCCAGGAAAATGCCGAGCGCCGCGATGGCAAGGCCGAGCAGCGCCGCCGAATCCTCGATGAAGACGGTGAATACCGACGCGTCCTTGCTGGCGCGAACCGTCTGCCACAGCGACGTGCCCGGTTTGCGCACCTTGTTCAGTTCGCGCCGCGACACGTTCCAGCTGTAGCCCTCGAACAGCGCCGAGACGCCCAGCACGACGTAATTCCACATCGGGTCCTGCAGCGGCTCCGGATGGCGCAGGGCGTCGATACCGTGGTAGATCGAGAGGCCGCCGCCCAGCGAGAACACGCTCAGGGCCACGATCAGCGCCCAGAAATACAGGGTCTTGCCATAGCCGAAGGGATGCTTGGCGTCGGCCGGCTTGGCGCTAGTGTGCTCGCCGATCAGCAGCAGGAATTCGTTGCCGGTGTCGACCGCCGAGTGGATGCCTTCGGCGGCCATCGCGGCGCTGCCGGTGATCGCCGCCACCACGAACTTGGCGGCGGCGATGCCCAGGTTGGAGGCGATCGCCGCATAAATCACTGTCTTCGAGCCGCTCTTCTCGCCGGCGTCTTCATCCTTGGTTTCCGTCATTTTCATGCCTCGTGCTTGATATATGTGGCCGCCAGTGTAGCCAATTTGCTACGATAGCCCTTGCACGGCTGGGTGCGGCCCTAAGGAGTCTCTGGATGAGCGTACGGAACCTGCGACAACTGCTCGCGCCGACATCGGTGGCCCTGGTCGGGGCGTCGGAGCGTCCCGGCAGCGTCGGCGCCACGGTCTGGCGCAACCTGCTGGAGGGCGGCTTCAAGGGCACGCTGTTCCCGGTCAATCCCAAGTACGCCACCCTCGGCGGCCAGCGCGTCTGGGCCGACGTCGCCGACCTGCCGCAGGCGCCGGAGCTGGCCATCATCTGTACCCCGCCGGCCACGGTGCCCGCCATCGTGCGCGCGCTGGGCGAACGCGGTACCCGCGCCGCCGTCGTGATGACGGCAGGCCTGTCCAGTGCGCGCGACCTGCGCGGCCGCTCGCTCAAGCAGGCGATGCTGGACGCCGCCAATCCTTACCTGCTGCGCATCCTCGGTCCCAACAGCTCCGGCCTGCTGGCGCCGGGCATCGGCCTGAATGCCAGCATCGCGGCCGGCGGCGCGGCCGCCGGGCGAATCGCCTTCGTCTCCGAATCGGGCGCCATGATGACCGGGGTGCTGGACTGGGCGCGCACGCGCGGCATCGGCTTTTCCAGCTTCATGTCGCTGGGCGAGTCGGCCGACGTCGACTTCGGCGACGTGCTCGATTACCTGGCCAGCGATCCCGGCACCGGCGCCATCCTGCTGCACGTGGAAAGCCTGCGCTACGCGCGCAAGTTCATGTCGGCGGCGCGGGCGGCGGCGCGCAGCAAGCCGACGCTGATGCTGAAGGCCGGCCGCTCGATCGAATCCGCGACCGCCGCCGCCTGCCTGTCGGGCGTGCTGGCGCGGCCGGACGACGTCTACGACGCCGCGATCCGCCGTGCCGGCATGCTGCGCGCCTATACCACCGGCCAGCTGTTCGCCGCGGTCGAGACGCTGGCGCGCGCCAAGCCGCTGTACGGCGAGCGCCTGGCCATCCTCGGCAACGGCGCCGGTCCGGTACTGCTGGCCCAGGACGCGCTGCAGTACGGCGGCGGCCTGCAGGCGAGGTTGAGCGAAGACACCGTGCGCCGCCTGCGCGAACTGGTGCCCGAATGGAGCGGCAGCGGTGAACTCAACCTGCGCGGCGACGCCCCGCCCGAGCGCTACCGCGACGCGGTCGAGGTGCTGCTGAAGGACCCGGACGTCAACGCCGTGCTGATCGTGCACGCGCCGAATGCCGTGGTCGACCCGGCCGATGTGGCGCGCGCGCTGGCGCCGCTGGCCAAGTCCTCGTCGCGCAACCTGCTGGCTTGCTGGCTGGGCGGGCAGTCGGTGGTGGCGGCGCGCACCATCGCGGCCGAGGCCGGGATGCCGGCCTACCGCACGCCCGAGGAAGCGGTGAACGGCTTCCTGCAGATCGTCGATTACCGCCGCAACCAGACCCTCTTGATGCAAGTCCCGGTATCGAGCGGCGACGGCGAGCCGGACCGCGAACGCGCGCGTGCCCTGGTGCGCACGGCGCTCGCGCGCGGCCACTACCTGCTGTCCGACCCCGAGACCAAGGCGATCCTGGACGCCTACGGCATCCCGACCGTGCCGACGCTGTCCGCCGCCACGCCCGAGGAGGCGGTGCGCGCCGCCTCGGTGCTCGGCTTCCCGGTGGCGGTCAAGATCCTGTCGCCGGACATCGCCCAGAAATCCGACGTCGGCGGCGTCACGCTCGACCTCGACTCGCCGGAAGCGGTGCGCGCGGCCACCGAGCGCATGCGGCGCCGGCTGGCGGAGCTGCGGCCGGATGCGCGCCTGGACGGCTTCATCGTGCAGGAGATGGCCAGGAACCCCGAGGCCCACGAACTGATCGCCGGCGCCGCCACCGACCCGGTGTTCGGACCGGTGATCCTGTTCGGCCAGGGCGGGCTGGCGGTCGAGGTGGCGGGCGACCATGCGGTGGCGCTGCCGCCGCTGAACACCGTGCTGGCGCGCGACCTGATCGACCGTACCCGGGTGGCGCGCCAGCTGGCCGGCTACCGCAACCACCCGGCGGCCGACATGGACGCGATCGCCGCGGTGCTGGTGCAGGTGGCGCGGCTGGTGGCCGAGGTGCCGGAAATCGTCGAACTCGACATCAACCCGCTGCTCGCCGACAGCCGCGGCGCCGTGGTGCTCGACGCGCGCATGCGCATCGCCATGGCCGACCGCGCGGGCAACCCCGCCCGCAGCACCCTCGACCGCCTGGCGATCCGCCCCTATCCGGCCGAGCTGGAGGAAACCGTCGACTGGGACGGCGGGCAGATCCTGTTGCGTCCGATCCGGCCCGAGGATGGCCAGGCCCACGTCGCCTTCTTCAATGCGCTGACGCCGGACGACGTGCGCTACCGCATGTTCGTGCGCGTGCGCGAGCTGCAGCCGGCCCAGCTGGCGCGCTTCACCCAGATCGACTACGACCGCGAGATGGCTTTCATCGCCACCCGTCCCAACGCCGAGGGCGGCAATGAGACGCTGGCCGTTGGCCGGGTGGTGGCCGACCCGGACAACCTCAGCGCCGAATTCGCGGTGACGGTGCGCTCCGACCTGAAGGGCAAGGGACTGGGCGTGATGCTGATGAACAAGCTGATTGCCTACTGCCGCGCGCGCGGCACGCGCGAGATCGTGGGCGAGGCGCTGCCGCAGAATGCGCCGGTGATCGGGCTGGTCAAGAAGCTGGGATTCACGGTCGGGCCGCTGGATGAGGAGGAGGGCGTGCGCAAGTTCTGGCTGCACCTGCGATGATGCCCTGGAGTAACGCGTGGCAGCCTAAGGAATATTGACAGTAGAATAACTACATTCCATATATATACATCACACTGGCATGCCCGACGCTTCCATTCCCCCGCGACCGCCAGCACCGGTGCCGTCTTGATGTCGACGCTTCCGTTCATCCCCATCCTGGCCTTTTGCGGCGCCTTTATCGCCGTGTGCATGCCGTCCGGCTCGCGCTTGCGGCCGGCGGCGGTGGCGGGCGCCGCCACGCTGGCGGCGCTGGTGCTGGCCATCTCCGAGTTCGGCCATATCCGCGGCGGCGAGGTCGTCAGCGCGCGCTTTGCCTGGCTGCCCCAGTTCGGCCTCGAGATCGTCTGGCGCATGGACGGCCTGGCCTGGCTGTTCACGGTCATGGTGCTCGGCATCGGGCTGCTGGTGCTGCTGTACGCGCGCTACTACATGTCGCGGCGCGACCCGGTGGCGCGCTTCTTCGCCTACATGCTGGCCTTCATGGGCGCGATGCTGGGCGTGGTCCTGTCCGGCAATTTGATCCAGCTGGTGGTGTTCTGGGAGCTGACCAGCCTGACCTCGTTCCTGTTGATCGGCTACTGGCAGGAGCGCAACGATGCGCGCCGCGGCGCCCGCATGGCCTTTACGGTGACCACGGCCGGCGGGCTGTGCCTGCTGGCCGGGATGCTGATCCTGGGCCACATCGCCGGCAGCTACGACCTCGACGTGGTGCTGGCGGCGGCCGGGCGCATCCAGCAAGACCCGCTGTACCTGCCGGCACTGATCCTGATCGGCCTGGGCGCCCTGACCAAGAGCGCGCAGTTCCCGTTCCACTTCTGGCTGCCGCACGCGATGGCGGCGCCGACCCCGGTCTCGAGCTACCTGCACTCGGCAACCATGGTCAAGGCCGGCATCTTCCTGCTGATGCGCCTGTGGCCGGTGCTGTCCGGGACCCCGGAATGGACCTGGATCATCGGCGGCGCCGGCCTGTGCACCATGCTGATCGGTTCCTTCTTTGCGATCTTCCAGCACGACATGAAGGGCTTGCTGGCGTATTCGACCATCAGCCACCTCGGCCTGATCACGGTACTGCTGGGGATCGGCACGCCGCTGTCGGTGGTCGCGGCCGTGTTCCACACCATGAACCACGCGGTGTTCAAGGCCTCGCTGTTCATGGCGGTCGGCATTGTCGACCACGAGACCGGCACCCGCGACATGCGCGTCCTGCGCGGCCTGCGCCGGGCGATGCCGCGCACGGCGGCGCTGGCCATCGTCGCCAGCGCCGCCATGGCCGGGGTACCGCTGCTGAACGGTTTCCTGTCGAAGGAGATGTTCTTCACCGAGGCGGCGCTGGTGGGCGGTACCGAGGACTGGTCGATGGCGGTGGCGGCGACGCTGATGGGCATCTTCAGCGTGGCCTATTCGCTGCGCTTCATCAGCGTGTTCTTCGGACCGCTGACGCAGGAGATCGATCATCCCGTGCACGAGCCGCCGCGCTGGATGCGCTT
>JAKOOD010000719.1 GCA_022701635.1 Burkholderiaceae bacterium
CCACCAACCGTAACGAGCGCCATCAATTTCGTCAGTTCTGTATATTTTCGCAATGCCAATGCAGCCCCTTCAGCTGCATGGCCTTTATCCATCCACTGCGAGACTAATAATGGCTGACAAGAAAAAAGCGAAAGAAAACAAACATATCGTCCAGGAATTCGGCGCGCTGGCGCCGGTCCGTATCGGACTGTCGGAAGAAGTCCGTTCCAAGAGCGTGCGTGCGCTCAACCGCCTGCTGGCGCACACGATGGCCATGCGCGACGCCTACAAGAAGGCGCACTGGCAGACCGCCGGCGCCACCTTCTATGAACTGCACCTGCTGTTCGACAAGCACTACGAGGAACAGGCCGAGCTGATGGATTCGATCGCCGAGCGCATCCAGACGCTGGGCGGCGTCACGGTCGCGCTGCCGGGCGACGTCGCCTCGGAATCGGAAATCGCACGTGCACCGCGCGGCCGCGAGAGCGCCCGTGCCCAGCTCGATCGCCTGGCCAACGGCCACGAAACGATCCTGCTGGATGCCCGTCCGCTGGGCCGCGCCGCCGACGATGACGGCGACGATGGCACGAATGACCTGATCGTCAGCGAAATCGTGCGCACCAACGAACTGCAGAGCTGGTTCATCGTCCAGCACCTGTCGCGCCAGTCGGAACTGGGCGACGTGCAGGCCCCCGCAGCCGAGGCCTGATCCTGCAAGACACGGGCGGCCGCAGCGGCCGCCTGCCATTACTGCGCGAAGCGCGGCTTGAGGCGGTCGGCGTCGGCCACCGGGAACGGGAAGCCCAGCACCACGGCGGCGCCCTGGGTCTGGTTCTGCGCCTGGCACTTGTGGGTGCAGGCCGTGGCCGGCGGCGCGACCTCGGTGGCATCCTCGCCCATCACCTGCCCCATGCGCCCGCCGCTGGCGACCGACCACTGCGACACGCCGCCGCAATGCTGGACGCGGGCGACGCCGCCGGTGCGGGTCGCGATATTGTTGCTGCACAGCGGTTCGGCGATGCGGTCGGCGAACTGCGGGCTGTCGCGGCCGACGAACTTCGACGAGTAATCGTTGCCGAAATTGATGCGTGGCCCGATGGTCAGCGTGGTGTCCTTGAAGGGCACGACCTCGCCTTCGCGGTTGCGGAAGTTGCGGTTGTCGAAGTAGAAAGCGCTCTGCGCCAGCTTGTGGGTGAACACGGTCTTGGTCTCGTCGGCGCGCGCCACTTCCATCTGGAAGATGCCGCCGTTGGCGCAATCCTTGGCCTGGATCTTCATCGTGAGGCCGGGACCGGTGCGGGTGAGAACGATGTCGGCCGAATCGCTCAGCTCGACCGTCACGGCGCTGTTCAGGAACAGGCCACGGTGGTCCGGCAGCTTGCTGTCGAACACCGGGGTAGCGCGGCCGCCGGTGATGTCCTTCTTATTGGCGACACCGGTCATCGCGTAATTCAGCACGCCGAACGAGACAGCGTCGACGTCGAACTGCACGTAGCGTCCCTGCACGCGGAAGGTCGATGCCACGCTGCCCGGCGCCACCGACACCGTCTGCGCACCGCTCTTGCCGAGCACCGTGAAGCCGCCGTTTTCGCAGCCCGAGGAACTCGCCGCATACGCCTGTTGCGCCGACAGAAGCAATCCCATGCAGCAAGCCGCCATCCAGTTTTTCATGTCGTTCTCCATCCCTGTTAAGTGCGCCGGTAATCGAAGTGATCCGGTCGCCATCGCTGATGCGAATTCTGTCGTGCCGAATAGCCGTTTATTGGGGGTCGATGCGCCCGTAGGCGCCGTGCGTGCCGTTGGCCGGGCCGGCGACGTAGAACAGCGTGGTCGCCGGCTGTTCGTTGACGCCGTTGCCGAAAGCGATGCCCCACAGGCCATCGATCGCGATCGGGGTCTTGTCCGCCTTGGCCAGCACGCCCACCAGGGCGCCGCTGGCCGGATCGAAGACGTTGATCCTGCCGTCGCCGAAGTTCCCGACCAGGAGCATGCCGGCGGCGCTGCCGAAGCCGGCCGGCGCCTGCGCGATGCCCCAGGGCGCGTTCAAGACGCCGCCGGTGGCAAAGCGCTTCACCAGGGCGCCGCTCGGATCGAACACGTCGACGATGCCGAGACCGGGGCCGCGGTTCTCGCCCGGCCCGCTGGCCGCGCGCTGCGCGTAGGTCACGTAGAGGCGGTTGCCGACGGCCTGGATGCCGTAGGGCGCATAGCCGGCCGGCAGTCCGCCGTCGCTGAAACCGCCACCGGGCAGGGTCACCTTCTTCCACGCCGGATCGTAGACGTCGATGCGGCCGTTGCGGAAGTCGGCCGCATATAAATAGTTTATGCCGTTATGGCTGGCCAGCGTCAGTCCGGTGTAGGCCGCGGTGCCGGCGCTGCCGCCGGCCGCTGTATCGACGGTCGTGATGGCGTGCAGGCGGTCGACCGCCGGCGCCCAGCCGGACAGGGTGCCGCCGGTGCCGGCGAAGATGAAGGCGGCGACGCCGCTGGCGGCGCCGGCGCTCACGCGGAAGTCCTGGGTGCCGTTGTAGACGATGCCGGCCGGTCCGGCCGGGCCGCCCGCCCCCGCCGGCACGCTCACGACCAGGGTCTGCGGATTGCCCCTGCCGTCGTACAGCGTGGAGGTCGCCGTGCCCTGGTTGGCCACCCACACGAAGCCGGTCGGATTGAAGGCGATGCCCCAGCCGTTGACCAGGTTGCCATCCACGTGGGCGGCCGCGCCCGCGCTGTCGGCGACCACGTTGGCGGCGGTGAACGCGGACAGCGCCGGCGGCGGTGCCGGATTGGCGGGCGCATCGTCGCCGCCGCCGCAGGACAGCAAGGCAGCGCCGAAGAATGCGCCGCACAAGATGACGGACAACGGCCTGGCGCCGCGGCGCGCGGGGGCTCGGAATCGGGTCTGCATGGCGTGCTCCTGTCGGGTGGATCGGGACATCTGGCCCGTATATACCCGCCGGTACGCTAAAGGTTCAATCTTTTTTTCAGAAATGCAAACTGAAGCTCGCGGTGAACCCGCTGGCCCGCGGCAATTCGGACAGGTAGCTGCGCCAGCGCGTCTGCACGCCGGCCTGCACGGTGCAGTCGCCGATGTCGGCGACCAGGGCGATGCGCGCGTCGCCGCTGTTGCCGATGCTGTCGACGGTGCCCTGGTAGCCGCCCATCGGATGCAGCAGGCCGGCATGCGCGGCCAGGCGCACCACGTCGTTCAGCGGATAGGCGCCGCTCAGGTCCAGGTACAGGCTGCGCCCTTCCCCGTAATAGGCGGGCGAATAGAACAGGCGCGCGCTGCCGCGCTGCGACGCCAGGCCGGCGTAGAACTCGTGGTAGTTCCAGCGGCCGTCGCGCAGGAAGCTGCTGCGGGTGACGCCGGCGTCCCAGGACAGCGTGGACGTGAGCCGCTGCGCCCTGCCGCCGTAGGCGACCAGCTGGCCCTGGGCCCGCCCCTCGAGCCGGACCGGCGAGGCGAAGGCGCCGGCATACCAGCCGGCGCCGGTCTCGTGCTCGACGCGCAGCTGCAGCGCCGGCCGGGTGTCCAGCGCGATGCCGCGACCGGCGTATTCGGAGACGAGGGTCAGGTCGGCACTGGTCTGGCCGCGCGCCGGCCCGGCGAGGCAGATCAGCGTGAAGGCGGCGAGCTTGGCGGCGGCAAGCGCGAAGGTGGCGGTGTCGTGACGGCGGTCGGGGTGCATAGGCAGACGCAGGCTTTCGCCGCCCGCGACAGGGCAGCACATGCGTCTATGTTACCAGCCGCGGGCAGGCGCACGCCGCCGCGCGGCCGGACCTCGGCCAGCAGCGCGACCAGGCCGGCGACGTGGGCCGCCGCATACGACGAGCCGGACACCAGGCTCCAGCGCGGTCCCGGCGCGCAGGTCGGCACGTCGGTGCCCGGCGCGTACAGCAGGTTCGCCGCGGCCGCGTGGCGGTCGCCGCTGCGCGCGACCCCGATCACGCCCGGCAGCGAGGCCGGAAAGCCGCCGTCGGGACGCTGCGGATCGGCCGCCCCGACCACGGTCACGCCGCGCCCCAGCGCCGCCTCCAGCAGGCTTTGCAGCAGGCGGTCGGGCGGGCCGGCCAGGCTCAGGTTGATGATGTCGGCGCCGTTCTCGAGCGCGTAGTTGATCGCCTTGCCCAGCGTGAGGCTGTTGCAGCGCGCGGCGCGTCCGCCGCTTTCCCAGCAGGCGCGCAACGCCATCAGCGACGCGCCCGGGGCGATGCCGGCGATGCCGACGCCGTTGCCGCTGCGGGCGCCGATGATGCCGGCGACGGCGGTGCCGTGGAGCTCGGCGGGGTCCGGCGCGGCGTCGACGAAATTGCGGCGCAGCTTGACCCGGCCGGCCAGGTCCGGATGGGCGGCGTCGACGCCGCTGTCGACCACGGCGACGGTGACGTTACGGCCGGTGCTGACCCGGTGCAGTTCGGCCAGGTGCCAGTCCTGCGCCGCCGGCTGGGCCGGGTACAGCGGGTCGGCGTCGTCGAGGCCGTGGTAGTCCGCCAGCGGCTGGGCCCAGGCCACGCGCGCATCGCGCGCCAGCGCGTCCAGCACGCGCGCGGACGGCACCGCATCGGGCGCTTCCATCACGAAGCAGTCGACGCCGATGGCCGGCATCGGCCAGTTGTCGCGCAGGCGCAGGCCGTGGGCGGCGGCGATGTCGGCGGCCACGCGCCGGCGCGCGGCGCTGCCGCTGTCCTTCAGGTAGCCGCCGCCATACGCGGCATCGGGACGGAAGTGACCGGCCGGCAGGCGCAGCATCACCAGCACCTGGCGCTGCGCGGCCTCGGCCACCGGATCGGGGTGTGCCGACGGCGCCGCCTGTGCCGGTGCTGGCGCCTGCGCCTGCGCCACGCCGTACAGCAGGAGCGCGGCGATCGCAGCAAGCATGCGCAAGCGCTTCAAGGCGAGCCTTCCGCGCCGAGCGGCTCGGCCAGCGTGACGGCGGCCTGGCCGCGCAGGCGCCCGGCCACCGCATCGGCGGCCTGTTCGGTGGCCAGCACCCAGGCGCCGGTGGCGGTCGGCCCGCCGGCGATGCGGGCGCCGTTTTCCAGCACCAGGCGGCGCAGCTCGCGTTCCGGCGTGTCCGGCTTGAACATCACGATCAGCCGGCTCTGGCTAGCGGCCGTGGCGCCCAGCACGCGGTAGTCGCCGGCCTGCGCCTCGGTGCCGCCCGAAGGCCGCACCAGCAGGCCCGCCAGCACGGCGATCACGCCGCATTGCGCGCCGACCGCGAGGCGCAGCCAGCGCCCGTCGTTGGCGGCCAGGCGCGTGCGCCAGCCGGGCAAGGTCGATGCCGGCGCCGAGGCGGGTACCGGCGTGGGTGCCGGCGCAGCCGGCTGCTGGGGCGGCAGCGCATCCAGCTGCGGCAGCAGGCGCGCCAGCGCGGCGTCGGGGTCGCAGTCGGGTGCGGCGCCGGTTCCGGCGGCGCGCAGCGTGTGCAGCGCGGCGAGATCGGCGCGGCAGGCCGCGCACCCTTTCAGGTGCGCCTGTACCCGTTCCAGTTCGCTGCCGGCCAGGCTGCCGTTGGCCAGCCAGGGCAGCGCTTCCTGTGCTTCGCGGTGCGGATTCATGGGCGTTCCTCCAGTTGGCCGTCCAGCAGCAGCGCCAGGCGCTTGCGGGCATGGAACAGCCGCGTCTTGATCGTATTGACCGGGCACGCCATGATGTCGGCGATTTCGGCCTGGCTCATGTCGTGGTACAGGGTCAGCTGGAACGCGGTGCGCTGGGCCAGCGGCAACTGGGCCAGCGCCGCGTCCACCGCGTGCGCCAGGCGCAGGCGCTCGAATTGCCAGTCGGGGCGGTCGGCATCCGCGCCTTCGCGCTCGTCGATGCCGGCGTCGACCGGCTCGTCGAAGGCCTGCACGGCCTTGCAGGCGCGCCGGTAGGCGATCGCGAAGATCCAGGTCGACACCTTGCTGCTGCCGTCGAAGGTGGCCGCCTTGCGCCACACCACCAGCAGCGTGTCGTTGACGATTTCCTCGATCAGCGTGCTGCTGCGCGTCATGCGCTGCAAAAAGCGCCCCAGGCGCGGGAAATAGGCGCGGTACAGCGCCTCGAAGGCGCGCCGGTCGCCGGCCGCGATACGGCCGACCAGGCAAGCTTCGCCCTCGGCCGTGCGGGCCAGGAGCGCGGGGTCGTCGGTTCTTCTGTCCAAGCTGGGTCTCCAGGGTTTCCGGTATATACCCGGTTGGCGGCAAATGGTTCAATCCGCCGTGGAGTTTGCCTGAAGAAAGCATACAGCCGCAATCTTTCTAGCGGGCGGCCGAGTCCATGTCGATCAGGTCGAGCATGGCGCCGGCGTCGACCGGCTTGACCAGGAAGTGATCGAAGCCGGCCGCCATGGCGCGTTCGCGGTCCTGGTCATGACCGTAGCCGGTCAGCGCGATCAGCAGCGCGCCGGCGGTCGCGCTGCGGGCGCGCAGCATGCGGGCGAGCGTGTTGCCGTCGATTTCGGGCAGACCGATATCCAGTATGCATACGTCCGGCCGTGCCGTGTCGGCCCGCTCCAGCGCCACCGTGGCCGCATGCTCGACCATGACCTCATGACCGACCACTTCCAGATACATCGCCAGCATGCGGGCGGCGTCGACGTTGTCGTCGACGATCAGCACGCGCCGCCTCTGCGCCACCGGACTGCCGTCCGGCCGCTCGCTTGCCGATGCGGCAGCGCCCGGCGGCGGCAGGGCCCTGGGCAGGGTCACGACGAAGTCGCTGCCGCAGCCGCTGCCGGCGCTTTCACAAGCCACCGTGCCGCCGTGCAGCTCGACCAGACTCCTGACCAGGGCCAGGCCGATGCCCAGGCCGCCCTGGGAACGGTCCGGACTGCGCTCGGCCTGGGCGAACAGGTCGAAGATGCGCGGCTGCAGCGCGAGCGGGATGCCGACGCCGTTATCGGCCACGTGCAACCGCACATCGCGCTCGCTGGCCTGCATGCTCAGGTGGATCTTGCCGCCGCGCGGCGTGTACTTGGCGGCGTTGTTCAGCAGGTTGGTCAGGATCTGGATCAGGCGCTTGTGGTCGCCCACCACATGGGCCGGTGCCGGGTCCAGTTCCAGCGTCAGGCGATGGCCCTTCTGTTCGATCAAGGGACGTGCCTGCTCCAGCGCGTCGGCCACGACCTGCTTCACCTCGAGGTCGGTTTTTTCCAGCGTGATCAGGCCGCGCGTCACCCGCGACACATCCAGCAGATCGTCGACCAGGCCGGTCATGTGGCCGACCTGGCGCGCAATGATCTGGCTGGTGCGCCTGAGCTGCTCCGGTTCCAGTCGCGCCACCGCCATCAGGTCGGCGGCGGCGCGGATCGGCGCCATCGGGTTCCTGAGTTCGTGCGCCAGCATGGCGAGGAACTCGTCCTTCCTGCGGTCGGCCTCGCGCAAGGCCTCTTCCGCGCGTTTGCGTTCGCTGATATCGACCGACACCGCCAGGATGCTCTCGATCTCCCCGCCCGGCGCGCGTACCGGGCTTACGGTATTGTTGACCCATACGATGTTGCCGTCGGGGCGTAGATAGCGCTTTTCGATCTCGTACGGCTCGCCGCTGGCCACGGCGCGTTCGAACAACGCGACGCTGCGCGCCAGGTCGTCCGGATGGGTGATGTCGCGCATGCGCATCCCCAGCAAGTCTTCGCGCGCGCGTCCCACGATGCGGCAAAAGCGCTCGTTCATCCGCACCAGCCTGCCGTTCAGGTCGGCGTCGCTGATGCCGGCGCCGGTCTGGGCGAACAGCGACGCCAGGTGCGCCTCGCTCTGGCGCAGGGCGAGCTCGGTGCGCCTGCGCTCGGTGACGTCGACGAAGGTGCAGACCGCGCCTTGCAGCACGCCGTCCTGCCAGACCGGCCGTGCCCGGTATGCGACGGGAAACGCGGCGCCGTCGACACGAAAGAACACTTCGTCCTCGACGTGGGCGAAGGTGCCGAAGCGCGCCGACTGGTAGATCGGGCAGTCGCACACGTCGTACGCGGCACCGTCTGGATGCCGATGGTGGATGACGCCGTGCAGCTTGCGGCCGACCGCGTCTTCTTCGCGCGCGAAGCCGAGCATCTTCAGGCACGCCGTGTTGCACATGACCGTGACGCCGTCCCGGTCGACCGAATAAAACCCTTCTTCGCCGCTGTCGATCAGCAGGCGCAGATAGTCGTGGTCGGCACGGCTGCGCTTCTCGGCGCTGCGCAGCGCGGTTCCCATCCGGTTATTCTCGATGCATGCGTGGCAGCGCCCGGCGACAGCGGACAAGAGCGCGACCTCGTGCGCCGTCCAGTGCCGGGGCGCATCCTGCGCCACCAGCATCCAGGCCAGCGCCTGCCCGTCCTCGATCACGGGCGCTGCCATGAATGCCCTCGGTGCTGCTGCCATGCCCGGCGGCAGGTAGCCGGCGAAGCGGGCGTCGGCCTGGCAGTCGTCGACGACGCAGGCCGGAACGGTGTGGCCGGGCGACGCGTCCTGGCCGCCGCCCGGATCGGTCGCGACCTGCTGCGTGCCGCCCGTCAGGCGCTCCCAGTCGGCGCCCGACCGGTCCAGGTAGCGGCAATGGTCGCCTTCGAGATGCGCGCACAGCAGGCTGGCGGCGGCCTGGGCGATCTGGCCGGGCTCGGCCAGGCTGCCGATCGCCTCGTCGAGCCTGGCCAGGAAGCGGTAGCGGTCGAGTTCGTCCAGTAATGCGCGCGTATTCCCCGCATCGGGCAGTGCTTGTTCCGGCATCGTCATGCTTTTCAATTGGATCGGGGGCACATCGTAATCCACTTCGACGCGGATTAAGTGCTCGATTGGAACGGACAGGATGCCGTGGGCATCAGAGTTATATTAGAATTTCGGTATTCGCTCGTCCGTACATTATTTTTGCCGGGGTTTCTCGCATGTCGGTCCGTTTTCGCAACAATGTCCACGTCGCCGGCGCCGGCCCTTCCACCGTCGTCTTCATCCACGGTTTCGGTTGTGACCAGACCATGTGGCGCTACCTGGCGCCGGTACTCAAGGAGCGCTACCGTGTCGTGACCTACGACCTGGTCGGCTGCGGCGAATCGGACCTGCAGGTGTACGACCGCGACAAGTACGCCACACTGAACGGCCATGTCGACGACCTGTTCGATATCCTGGAGGCCTGCGCACGCGGCCCGGTGGTGCTGGTCGGCCATTCGGTCGGCGCCATGATCGGCATGCTGGCGACGATCCGGGCACCGGCACGCTTTGCGGCGCAGGTCATGCTCAGCCCTTCGCCATGTTTCATCAACGACGGCGACTACATCGGCGGCTTCAATCCGGAAGACCTGGAAGCCCTGCTTGCCACCATGGAAGACAATTTCCTGGGCTGGTCGCTGGACGTGGCGCCGCTGATCACCGGAGGGGAGCACCACCCGGCGCTGACCAACGAGCTGGCGCGCCGCTTCTGCCGCAACGATGCGGCGATCATGCGCCATTTCGCGCGCGTCGCCTTTCTTTCCGATCATCGCGCCGACCTGCCGCGCTCCAGCGTGCCGGCGCTGGTGCTGCAGTGCAGCGACGACTTGCTGGTGCCGCACGAAGTCGGCCCTTACCTGCTGCGCCACCTGCCGAACAGCACCCTGCGCGTGATTGACAACGTCGGGCATTGCCCGCACCTGAGCGCCCCGAGCGCCAGCTTCATGGCGCTCGACGCGTTCCTGGCACGGATCTGGTCGGATCGCCAGGCGGCGCCGGCTTGTTCCGACGCGATCCCGACCGACACGGCACCAGGACCGGACAAGACGCGTTCCATCCGACAGGACTGATTCGCCGCGGCGGCCCCTGAGCCGGCATGGCCTGACCGGACTTCGCCCTGCCGGCCGGCGGCACCCGCGAGCCGCTGGCGCGGGCGCCGCTGCCGCTGCTGATTGCCCACTGACTGGCCGCCCAGCGACAGCTAGCGCGATACGGCATCGGTTAAGATACCGTCACCCTAGTTATCTGAAGTCAATGCCATGGCAGTCAAATCACCCTGCGTCGAGCTGTGCCAGTTCGACGGCAAGACCGGCTTGTGTACCGGATGCCTGCGCACCCTCGCCGAAGCGCGCGAATGGAAGAAAATGACCGATCACCGCAGGCACCAGATCATCAACGAACGCGCGCGACGCGAGAAAAAACTGGCCGGCAGGTAGCAGGAATCGCCAGCGTCTACGTTTGGAGACAACGCAGACGCCAAGCTCAGCGTCCAGGCACGGGATGAGCGTTCAGCCCAGTTGCGGCGCCAGCGTCTTGCTGAAGTGCGACACCCCGTTCAGGTCGATCAGCTCGACCGTCATCGCCTTCGTCGCCGGATCGATCAGCACTTCGCCGAAGAACTGGTAGCCGGAGAACGGCGACGAGTTCTGCATGACGGGCGCTTTCTGGAACACGACGCTCGGCCCGAAGGTCTTGTCCAGCTTGTTGGGGCCGAAGGCGCCGGCATTCATCGGACCGGCCACGAATTCCCAGAACGGCGAAAAGTCGCTGAACTGCGCATTGGCCGGGTCGTAGAAATGCGCGGCGCAATAGTGTACATCGGCCGTCACCCACACCACGTTCTTGACCGACTTGATGGCCCGCAGCAGGCGCGCGATTTCCAGTTCACGTCCGCTCGGCGCGCCGTCGTCGCCGTTGGCGATCGCTTCCCACTTGTCATTGCCCTGGGCATCCTTGCCGTCGCCCACCTGCAGGCCGATCGGCATGTCGGCGGCGATCACCTTCCAGGTCGCGGTCGACTTCGCCAGTTCGGCCACCAGCCAGTCGACCTGGGCATTGCCCAGGAAGGCGGTGTCCGCGCTTTCCACTGTCTGGCGGTTGGCGCTGTTCGGGCCGCGGTAGCTGCGCATGTCGAGCACGAACACATCGAGCAGCGGCCCCTGCCCGATCTTGCGGTAGACGCGCTGCGCCTCGGGTTGCTTGAAGTAGCGCATCGGTGCGTACTCGAGGAAGGCGCGCTGGCCGCGTGCCGCCAGCAGCGCCACGTTCTTTTCGGTGTAGCGGGCGTCGCCGGAGAGGTCCTTCGAGGCGCTGTAGTTGTTGGTCACCTCATGGTCGTCCCACTGCCAGATCTGCGGCACCTGGGCGGCGAACTTGCGGAAGTTCGCATCCAGCATGTTGTACGACTGGCGGCCCCGGTACTCTTTCAAGGTCTCGGCCACCTTGCTCACTTCTTCGGTCACGATGTTGGTCCAGACGGCACCGTTTTCGGCCGTCTGCTTGGCCTCGATCGGGCCGTCGGCATAGATGGTGTCGCCGCTGTGGATGAAGAAATCCGGATCGCGCTTGCGCATCGCCTCGTAGATCCGGTAGCCGCCGAACGCGGTGTTGATGCCCCAGCCCTGGCCGGCCTGGTCGCCGCTCCAGTGGAAGCGCACCGGCTTGCGGGCATCGAGCGGCGCGGTACGGAACTGGCCGGTCAGGGTTTCGCTCTGGATGCTGTTGTTGTTCGGGTCGACGTACTTGACGCGCACGAAGACGGTCTGTCCCGCCGGCAGGCCGGTCAGGTCGACGCGCGACGTGAAGTCGGTCGCATCGGTCGCGCTGGGCCCGACGATGCGGCTGGCATTGGCGAAGCGCTCGGTGGTGTCGTATTCGACCACCATGATCGCGTTGCGGTCGCTGCGGCTCCAGACGATCGCGCCGTCGGCATTGACGTCGCCGAACTGCAGCCCCGACAGCAGCTTGGGGCGCTCGGCGTCGCTGGGGATGACTGCCGGCGCGGCGCCGGACGAACCGCCACAGCCGGACAGCAGAAAGGAACCGGACAGTGCGCCGCCGGACACGAGAAAGCGCCGGCGCGAGAAGGACGTGTTCATGAAGTCTCCCGTGGTTGAACTCATCGGGAGTGTAGGAAGACTGTGTGACCTGTTTGTGAATTCCCAATCGTGCGCGCCTGCAATCATTTTGAACGCTCACCCGACCGCCGCCGGGATGCCGCCTCAGCCGTCGGTCGACACCGTGACCCGCTCCCAGGCCTGGAAATCGCTCTCCAGGCCGGCCAACCTGCCGCGCACCAGCTGCAAGGCGTCGCTGCCCAGCAGCAGGTGCGCCGGCGGCGCCTCCGCCTCGACCAGGGCCAGCATCGCGCGCGCCGCCCGGACCGGGTCGCCCGGCTGCCTGCCGCTCTTTTCTGCGCGCGCCTGGCGTACCGGATCGAACAAGGCGTCATAATCGGCAATCGAACGCCCGGTCCGCTGCATCGAGCGGCCGGCCCAGTCGGTGCGGAACGAGCCGGGCGCGATCGCGGTCACGGCGATGCCGAAGGGCTGGACTTCCTTGGCCAGCGCATCCGAGATGCCTTCCAGTGCAAATTTGCTGCCGCAGTAGTAGGCGATGCCGGGCATGGTGATGTAGCCACCCATCGACGTGATGTTGAGGATATGGCCGCGCCGGCGCACGCGCATGAACGGCAGCACCGCCTTGATCATCGCGACCGGGCCGAAGACGTTGACGTCGAACTGGCGACGCATGTCCGCCAACGGCGATTCTTCCAGGATGCCTTCGTGGCCGTAGCCGGCATTGTTGACGAGGACGTCGATCGGCCCCAGCGCCGCTTCGATGTCGGCGACGACACGGTCGATCACATCGAATTGGGTCACGTCGAGCAGGCGCGCGTGGGCACGGCCCGGGCACAGGGCCTCGAACGCCGCGGCGGCCTGCGCGTTCCTGACCGTGCCGGCCACGCGATGGCCATCGGCCAGGGCTTGTCGTGCAAGGGCGCGGCCGAAGCCGCTGCTGACGCCGGTGATCAGCAAGAGTTTTTTGGATGGCATGT
>JAKOOD010000030.1 GCA_022701635.1 Burkholderiaceae bacterium
TATGCGCGCCGCCTGTTCCACCAGATGCCGGTGCCGGAAGTCGACGACATCGACGGGCTGCCGCCGGCGGTGGCGCTGCAGCAGCAGCGCGGCACGCCGACCACGCGCTCGTCGGTGGGCAGCGTCAGCACGCTGTCGAATTCGGTGCGCATGCTGTACTCGCGCGCCGGCGACTATCCGCCGGGGCAGGGCATCCTGTACGCCGAATCCTTCTCGCCGAATACCGCGGAAGGCGCCTGCCCGCAGTGCTCGGGCCTGGGCCGCATCTACGAAGTCACCGAGCAGTCGATGGTGCCGGACGATTCGCTCACCATCCGCGAGCGCGCGGTCGCCGCCTGGCCGCCGGCCTGGCACGGCCAGAACCTGCGCGACATCCTGGTGACGATGGGCTATGACGTCGACACGCCCTGGCGCGACCTGCCGAAGAAGGACCGCGACTGGATCCTGTACACCGACGAGACGCCCACGGTCCCGGTGTACGCCGGCTTGACGCCCGAGGAAACCAAAAAGGCGCTCAAGCGCAAGGACACGCCCAGCTACCAGGGCACCTTTACCGGCGTGCGCCGCTACGTGATGCAGACTTTCGCCACCACCGAGAGCGCGTCGATGAAGAAGCGGGTGGCGCGCTACATGGTCGGCCTGGAATGCCCGACCTGCCACGGCAAGCGCCTGCGCCCGGAAGCGCTGGCGATCACCTTCGCCGGCCTGGATATCACGGAACTGTCGCGCATGCCGCTCGAGCGACTGGCCAAGCTGCTGCAGCCCTACGCCGACGGCAGCGCACCGAAGGGCAAGAAGGACAAGCACGCGGAGCAGCTGATCGTCACCCAGCGCATCGCCGTCGACCTGTGCGCGCGCCTGGACGTGATGCTGGCGCTGGGCCTCGGCTACCTGGCGCTGGAGCGCAGCACGCCGACGCTGTCGCCGGGCGAACTGCAGCGCCTGCGCCTGGCGACCCAGGTGCGCTCCAACCTGTTCGGCGTGGTCTACGTGCTGGACGAGCCCTCGGCCGGCCTGCACCCGGCCGACACCGAGGCGCTGCTGGATGCGCTGGCGCGCCTGAAGGCGGCCGGCAACTCGCTGTTCGTGGTCGAGCATGCGCTGGACGTGATCCGCCATGCCGACTGGATCGTCGACGTCGGCCCGCAGGCGGGCGAGGGCGGCGGCCGCATCCTGTACAGCGGCGCACCGGACGGCCTCAAGAAAGTCGAAGAATCGCACACGCGGCGCTACCTGTTCGACGAAAAGGGCATCGAAGACCGTACCCCGCGTGAACCCAGTGGCTGGCTGCAGCTGGAAGGCGTGCGCCGCAACAACCTGCACGACCTGCGCGCCCGCTTCCCGCTCGGCGTGCTGGCCGCCGTGACCGGCGTGTCCGGCTCCGGCAAGTCGACGCTGGTCAGCCAGGTGCTGGTCGACCTGATCGGCGCGGCGCTGGGCCAGGCCGCGCCGGATGAGGAGCCGGAAGCGGGTTTTGGCGCGGAGCCTGGCCTGGAACGCGAAGAAGTCATCGCGACCGAAGGCCGCATCGCCAGCGGCATGGAAAACGTGAAACGCCTGGTGCGGGTCGACCAGAAACCGATCGGCCGCACCCCGCGCTCCAACCTGGCCACCTACACCGGGCTGTTCGACCAGGTGCGCAAGCTATTCGCCGCCACCCCGCAAGCGAAAAAGAAGCGCTACGACGCCGGGCGCTTTTCCTTCAACGTCGCCAAGGGCCGTTGCGAGCATTGCGCCGGCGAGGGCTTCGTGATGGTCGAGCTGCTGTTCCTGCCCAGCGTGTACGCACCGTGCCCGACCTGCGAGGGCGCACGCTACAACGCCGACACGCTGGCGGTGCACTACAAGGACAAGAACATCGCCGACGTGCTCGGCATGACGGTGGACGAAGCCTATGCCTTCTTCGAAGACCAGGAGCCGGTGGCGCGCCCGCTCAACACCCTGCGCGAGGTCGGGCTGAGCTACCTGCGCCTGGGCCAGAGCGCGACCGAACTGTCCGGCGGCGAAGCCCAGCGCATCAAGCTGGCGACCGAACTGCAGCGCGCCACCCGCGGCGGCACCCTGTATATATTGGACGAGCCGACCACCGGCCTGCATCCGCTCGACGCCGACCGCCTGATGGCCCAGCTGAACCGCCTGGTCGACGCCGGCAACAGCGTGATCATGGTCGAGCACACCATGCGCGTGGTGGCCGGCTGCGACTGGGTGATCGATATCGGTCCGGGCGCCGGCGAGGCCGGCGGCACGGTGGTGGCGGAAGGGCCGCCGCGCACGGTGGCGGATTGCCAGGATGGACAAACTTCTCGTTACTTGAGAGCAATTTACCGCTAACGGTGCGCATTGTCGCGTAAATATGCTGCGCGGGAAAGAAAACTGCTCAAAAGAACACGCCTTGTCGGGCAATTGCGTTACACTTTGGATATTTTTTTCAAAAAGCGTCCCGTAAAAGTATGCCTGGCACGAGTATCGACAGTAATCATTTCCGCCGTATCCTGTCCCGCAACGTCGCCATGCCGCTCGGCATGGGCGTCCTCAGCGCGCTGGTATTCGTCGGCATCATCGCCTATCTGATCAATGTCCTGAGCTGGGTCGAGCACTCGGAGCACGTGATCGGCCGCGCCAACGAGGTCAGCCGGATGTCGGCCGACATGGAAGCCGGCGTCCGTGGTTACCTGCTGTCCGGCGACGAGGAATTCATGACGCCCTATCTGCTGGCCAAGCCGAAGATGGAGGGCGAACTGGATGCGCTGCGCAAGCTGGTCGGCGACAACGAGAGCCAGATCGATCGCCTGGAGCGCATCCGCAGCGCGCACCGCGAATGGCAGCGCTTCGCCGACGACGTTGTCTCGCGGCGCAGCAAGAACATCGATTTCATCGAGATCATCAAGAGCGGGCGCGGCAAGGTCCTGACCGACGAGGTGCGGCGCCAGTTCGCCGATTTCACCGAGACCGAACAACGCCTGCTGCAGGAACGTAATGCCTCTTCGCGCGCCGTGATCGGCTGGTCGGTCGCCGCCTTCCTCCTGTTCAGCCTGGTCGTGGCCGGTTCGCTGGCCATGTTCGGCCGCCGCGAACTGGTGCGCCTGTCGCGTTCGTATAACGAGACCTTGGAACACGAAGCCGAGCACAATGCCGAGCTGCGCCACCAGGACTGGCTGCGCACCGGGCAGGCCGAACTGGCCGGCAAGACCTCGAACATCCACGAACTCGAACCCCTCGGCAACGTCGCCCTGAATTACGTCACGCGTTACCTGGAGGGCGTGGTGGGCGCCATGTACGTGCGTAGCGAAGACGGCGTGCTGCGCCGCCTCGCCGCCTACGGCTTCGCCCATGCCGATACCCAGCGCGGCCTGCAGATCGAGCCGAACGAATCGCTGGCGTCACAGTCGGCGAACCAGAACCGCATCCTGACCCTGCGCGACCTGCCGCCGGATTACATCAAGGTCGGCTCCGGCCTCGGCGAGACCGCCCCGCGCGAACTGGTGATCGCGCCGATCTCGAACCACGGCAAGATCAAGGGCGTGATCGAGATCGGCTTCCTGCGTCCGGTTACCGAGCGCGACGTCGAGTTCATGAAAATCATCGGCCCGGCGGTCGGCGCGTCGGTGGCCGCCGTGCTGTACCGCCAGCGCCTGCAAGTGGCGCTGGAAGAGCAGCAGGCCATGAACGAGGAATTGCAGGTGCAGCAGGAAGAACTGCGCACCGCCAACGAAGAGCTGGAAGAGCAGTCGCGCGCACTGGAAGAATCGCAGTCGGCACTGGAAAACCAGCAGGCCGAGCTGGAGCAGACCAACGAGCAGCTGGGCGAGCAGGCCGCGCGCCTGGACCTCAAGAACAACGCCTTGCTGCAAGCCCAGGACCAGTTGCGCGAACGCGCGCTGGAACTCGAGCGCGCCAGCCGCTACAAGTCCGAGTTCCTGGCGAACATGTCGCACGAACTGAGGACGCCGTTGAACAGCTCGCTGATCCTGGCCAAGCTGCTGTCCGACAATACGGCCGGCAACCTGAATGAAGAGCAGGTACGCTTTGCCCAGACCATTTATTCGGCCGGCAACGACCTGCTCAACCTGATCAACGACATCCTCGATATTTCCAAGGTCGAGGCCGGCAAGCTGGAACTGGTGCCGGAAGAGCTGTCGCTGCGCCGCGTGGTCGAGCACATGGCGCGGACCTTCGAACCGCTGGCGCGCCAGAAGTCGCTCGAGTTCCGCTTCGACGTCGCGCCGAACGTGCCGGCGTCCATCCACACCGACCGCCAGCGCATCGAGCAGATCCTGAAGAACCTGCTGTCGAACGCGATCAAGTTCACCGACAGCGGCGACGTCAGCCTGGCGGTCAGTGCGACCCAGGACGGCTGGGTCCAGTTCGTGGTCCAGGATTCCGGCATCGGCATCGCACCCGACCAGCAGGATCGCATCTTCGACGCCTTCCACCAGGCCGACGGCTCGACCGCGCGCAAGTATGGCGGCACCGGCCTCGGCCTGTCGATCTCGCGCGACCTGACCGCGCTGCTGGGCGGTACCCTGACGGTGGCCAGCGCGCCGGGCGAGGGCAGTACCTTCACGCTCAGCCTGCCGCGCAACGGCACCGTGGCGGCCACGCCGCCGCCGGCACCGGCGCCGCAAGCCGCCCGCAGCAGCGCCCCGGCGCGCGCCATGGCGCCGGCAGCCACCCCGGCCCAGGTGGCGCAGACGCCGGCGAGCGAGCCCGCGGCGCAGGCCGGCGCCGCGACCAGCTTCCCCGACGACCGCGACCAGCCGGCCAACGGCCGCCGTACCGTCCTCACCATCGAGGACGAGCCGGAATTCGCGCGCATCCTGTACGGCCTGGCCCACGACATGGAATTCCGCTGCCTGGTGGGCCTGACCGCCGAGGAAGGCCTGGAACTGGCCACCAGCGAGCAGCCCGATGCGATCCTGCTCGACATGCGCCTGCCGGACCGTTCCGGCCTGTCGGTGCTGCAGCAGCTGAAGGAAAACCCGTCCACCCGCCACATCCCGGTGCACGTGGTCTCGAGCATGGAAAACGGCGGCGAGGCGCTGCACCTGGGCGCCATCGGCTACGCGCTGAAGCCGACCACCCGCGAGCAGCTGGAAGAGGTCTTCCTGAAGCTCAAGGACAAATCTACCCAGAAACTCAAGCGCGTGCTGCTGGTCGAGGACGACGAACGCCAGCGCGACAGCGTGGTCCAGCTGATCGCCGACAATGACGTCGAGATTTCCGCGGTCGGCTCCGGCGGCGAAGCGCTTGCACTGTTGCGCTCGCAGATTTTCGACTGCATGATCATCGACTTGAAGCTGCCCGACATGCAGGGCAACGAGTTGCTGCAGCGCATGTCGCACGAAGAGCTGGTGTCGTTCCCGCCGGTCATCGTCTACACCGGCCGCAACCTGACCCGCGACGAGGAAGCCGAACTGTCGAAGTACTCGCGTTCGATCATCATCAAGGGCGCGCGTTCGCCGGAGCGTTTGCTGGACGAAGTCACGCTGTTCTTGCACAAGGTCGAGTCGCAGCTGTCGTCCGAGCGCCAGACCATGCTCAAGACGGTGCGCGGACGCGACCGCGTGTTCGAAGGCAGGACCATCCTGCTGGTCGACGACGACGTGCGCAACGTGTTCGCCCTGACCAGCGCGCTGGAGCAGCGCGGCGCCAACGTGGTGGTCGGCCGCAACGGTTTCGAGGCCCTGTCCAAACTGGATGAGGTGGAAAATATCGACCTAGTGCTGATGGACGTGATGATGCCGGGCATGGATGGCCTGGAAGCGACGCGCCGCATCCGCCAGGATGGCCGCTTCACGCGCCTGCCGATCATCGCCATCACCGCCAAGGCGATGAAGGACGACCAGGAACAGTGCCTGGCGGCCGGCGCCAACGATTACCTGGCCAAGCCGATCGACCTGACCCGCCTGTATTCGCTGCTCCGGGTGTGGATGCCGACGCTGGAGCGCATTTAACGTAAAGACGTAAAACGATGACCAAACCGCCAAGCGACATCGATATCGAACTGCGGATGCTGGTCGAAGCTGTCTATCTCAAGTACAACTACGACTTCCGCGACTACACCGGCGCTTCCCAGAAGCGCCGCGTGCTGGTTGCCATGCGCGCCATGGAATGCGAGACCGTGTCCAGCCTGCAAGCCCGGGTGATGCACGATCCGGCCGCCTTCGCGCAGCTGCTGCAATTTCTCACCATTCCGGTCACCGAAATGTTCCGCGACCCGGACTACTACCTGGCCATCCGGCGCCAGGTGGTGCCGTTCCTGGAGACCTATCCGTCGCTGAAGATCTGGGTGGCCGGCTGCAGCACCGGCGAGGAAGTCTACTCGCTGGCGATCCTGCTCAAGGAAGAGGGCTTGCTGGAACGTACGCTGATCTACGCGACCGACATCAACCCGGCTTCGCTGGATGCGGCGCGGCGCGGCGTGATGCCGCTCGACCGCATGCGCCTGTTCACCGAGAACTACCAGAGGGCCGGCGGCACGCGCGCCTTCTCCGACTATTACACGGCGGCCTACGGCGGCGCGCTGTTCGACCGGGCGCTGGTGGAAAACGTCACCTTCGCCGACCACAGCCTGGCCACCGACAGCGTGTTTGCCGAGACCCATTTCATCAGCTGCCGCAACGTGATGATCTATTTCAACCGGCGCCTGCAGAACCGGGTGCTGGGACTGTTCCACGAATCGCTGTGCCACCGCGGCTTTTTGGGCCTGGGCAGCAAGGAAAGCATCGACTTTTCCACGTATGCCCAGCGCTTCGAGCCGCTGGCGCGGCGCGAGCGCCTGTTCCGCAAGGTGGGCGCATGACCGCCGGCACCATCACCGATCCGGGTGTCAACACCCTGCTGCAGGCCAGCCTGCAGGGACGGCGTATCGAGGCGGTCGTGATCGGCGGCTCGGCCGGCGGCGTCGACGCCCTGCTGCAGCTGTTGCCGGCGCTGTCGGCGGGGTATGATCTGCCGGTGGTCTGCATGCTGCACTTGCCGCCCGACCGCGAGAGCCGGCTGGCCGAACTGTTCGACGAGCGCCTCCCGCTGCCGGTGCGCGAAGCGACCGACAAGGGCGAAATCGAGGCCGGCACCGTCTACTTTGCCGGTCCCGGCTACCACCTGTCGGTCGAGCAGGACCGGACCTTCTCGCTGAGCTGCGAGCCGCCGGTGCACTATGCGCGGCCGGCGATCGACGTGCTGATGGAATCGAGCGCGGATGCCTGGGGTCCCGGCCTGGTCGGCATCCTGCTGACCGGCGCCAACCACGACGGCGCCGACGGCATGGCGCAGATCCGCGCCCGCGGCGGCTTTACCGTGGTACAAGATCCTGCTGACGCCCAGGTGGGCGTGATGCCGATGGAAGCGATCCGCCGTTGCAAACCGCACCTGGTCCTGCCGCTGGCGCGGATCGGGGCGCTGTTGCCCATGTTGGAGAATTACAAATCATGAGCGCAAAAGACCCTAGCAAACTCCTGATCGTCGACGACCTGCCGGAAAACCTGCGCGCCCTCGACGCCGTCATCCGCGACGAGCACCGTATCGTCTACCAGGCGTCTTCCGGCGAGGAGGCGCTGTCGCTGATGCTCGAGCACGAATTCGCGCTGGCGATCCTGGACGTGCAGATGCCGGGCATGGACGGCTTCGAGCTGGCCGAGATGATGCGCGCCACCTCGCGCACCCGCAACATCCCGATCGTGTTCGTGTCCGCCGCCGGACGCGAGCTGAACTACGCGTTCAAGGGCTACGAGACCGGCGCCGTCGACTTCATGTACAAGCCGCTCGATCCGGACGCGGTGCGCAGCAAGGTCAACGTCTTCGTCACCCTCGACCAGCAGCGCCGCGAGATGCGTCACCAGATGGAAGCGCTGGAACGCAGCCGGCGCGAGCAGGAAGTGCTGCTGCGCGAACTGAACGCGACCCAGGGCGAGCTGCAGCGTTCGCTGCGCATGCGCGACGAATTCATGTCGCTGGTGGCGCACGAGCTGCGCACCCCGCTCAACACGCTGTTCCTGGAAACGCAAATGCGCAGCCTGCAGCTCAAGCGCGGCAACATGCCGGCCTTTAATGCCGAGCAGATGGGCAGCATGATCAAGCGCGACGAGCGCCAGATCAAGTCGATGATCCGCCTGATCGACGACATGCTGGACGTCTCGCGCATGAAGAGCGGCACGCTGTCGATCCGGCCGGGCAAGGTCGAACTGATGGCGCTGCTCGAGCGCGTGGTCAACGATTTGTCGCTGGCCGCCGCGGCGGCCGGCTGCAACCTGGTGCTGGAGCCGCATCCGCCGGTGGAAGGCTGGTGGGACGAATTCCGCATCGAGCAGGTGGTGGTCAATCTGCTCACCAATGCGCTGCGCTACGGCGGCGGCGGGGCGGTGGAAGTCGGTGTCCACCAGGAGGGTTGCCACGCGGTCATCGACGTGCGCGACCACGGCAAGGGCATCGCTCCCGACTTCATCGAACGCATCTTCGAGCCCTACGAGCGCGGCGCCAAGAGCGGCGAGCCGAAAGGCCTCGGCCTGGGCCTGTACATCTCGCGCCAGCTGGCGACCTCGCACGGCGGCAAGCTGACGGCCAGCAGCGCCCCGGGGCAGGGCGCCACGTTCAGCCTGACCCTGCCTTGCACCGAGCCGGCCCTGCAGGCTGTCGCGCCTGCCTGATACCGACGCGGGCCCGCGGCCCGCAGCCTCGGCACTTCGTCCCGAGCAGGAACAATAGCGCCACTGGCGCTATTGTTCCAAGTTCATCCCCCTTTCCAACTACCTCCCACGCCAATGGCGCCGATAGGTCCCACCTATCCAAAGTCGATAGTCAAAATCAATCGATAAAATCTGCTCAATTAATTTCACATAAACGTGTGTGCGAGGTATAGTGTGCACCTAACGTATTTTTTAACCCCCGAAAAGGAGCTTTCATGTCCCTCATCAACAGCACGATCAAGCCGTTCAAAGCAACCGCGTACCACGACGGCAAGTTCGTCGATCTGACCGACGCCGATTTCAAAGGCACCTGGTCGATCGTGATGTTCTACCCGGCCGACTTCACCTTCGTCTGCCCGACCGAACTGGAAGACCTGGCCGATTTCCAGCCGGAATTCGCCAAGATGGGTGTGAAAGTCTACGGCGTGTCGACCGACAGCCACTTCGCTCACAAAGCATGGCACGACACCTCGGAAGCCATCAAGAAAGTGAACTACCCGCTGATCGGTGACCCGACCGGCACCCTGGCCCGTAACTTCGAAGTCATGATCGAAGAAGAAGGCATGGCCCTGCGCGGTACCTTCGTGATCAATCCGGAAGGCCAGATCAAGGTCATGGAAGTGCACGACAACGGTATCGGCCGCGACGCGTCGGAACTGATGCGCAAAGTCAAGGCAGCCCAGTACGTCGCCGCACACCCGGGCGAAGTCTGCCCGGCCAAGTGGTCGGAAGGCGCCGAAACCCTGAAGCCGTCGCTGGACCTGGTCGGCAAGATCTAATTAAATAGATCGTTGGAAAGCGGGCCGCTCCGCCCGCCGCAGTAACAGCAAGAACGCAGTCACAGCAAGATTTGTTTTACCTGACTTGGGCCCGCCTCTTGCGAGTCCGGCCCAAGCCACCATCTCTTATTTGCGCCGCATTGATCCCGCCCTGAAAAAAGGCGATCAAACTAGTCGATTTTGCCGCGCCAGATTTACTAATTTGATGGACGCACGATTGAAGAATCGATGCGTCGGGGCCAGGTTTTGCCCAAAACTTTAACGATTTAACGACGATACGAACGAGGAAATGACCATGAGCGTGCTTGACAATGACCTGAAGACCCAACTCGGCGCCTACCTGCAGCGTGTACAGCAACCGTTCGAAATGGTTGCCTCGCTGGACGACAGCGAGAACTCCAAGCAGACGCTCGAACTGCTGCAGACCATCCAGAGCCTGCGCAGCGACAAGATCACCGTCCGTACCGACGGCAACGATGCGCGCAAGCCGTCGTTCAGCGTCCAACGCACCGGCACCAACACCTCGTTGCGCTTCGCCGGCCTGCCGCTCGGCCACGAGTTCACCTCGCTGGTACTGGCCCTGCTGTGGACCGGCGGCCACCCGCCGAAGGTCGAGCAGGACACCATCGACGCCATCAAGGCACTCGAAGGCGAGTACAACTTCGAGATGTACATGTCGCTGAGCTGCCATAACTGCCCGGACGTGGTGCAGGCGCTGTCGCTGATGGCGATCCTGAACCCGAACGTCAAGACCACGGTGATCGAAGGCGGCGCCTACCAGAAGGAAGTCGAAGCGCGCCAGGTGATGGCCGTGCCGATGGTCTTCCTGAACGGCGAACTGTTCGGTTCGGGCCGCATGATGATCGAAGAAATCGTCGCCAAGCTGGACAAGGGCGCCGGTGCCCGTGACGCCGCCAAGCTGAACGCCAAGGATCCGTACGACGTGCTGATCGTCGGTGGTGGCCCGGCCGGCTCGGCAGCGGCCGTGTACGCCGCCCGCAAAGGCATCCGCACCGGCGTCGCCACCGGCCGCATGGGTGGCCAGGTGAACGACACCATGTCGATCGAGAACTACATCTCGGTGCTGGAAACCGACGGCCCGAAATTCTCGGCCGCCCTGGAGCAGCAGGTGCGCCACTACGGCGTCGACGTGATGACCCAGCAGGAAGCCGCCAAGATCATCCCGCCGTCGGCCCCTGGCGAACTGGTTGAAGTCCAATTCGCCAACGGCGGCTCGCTGAAGTCGAGCACCGTGATCCTATCGACCGGCGCACGCTGGAGGAACGTCAACGTGCCGGGCGAAGAGCAGTACAAGAACGCCGGCGTCAACTACTGCCCGCACTGCGACGGTCCGCTGTACAAGGGCAAGCGCGTGGCGGTCATCGGCGGCGGCAACTCGGGCGTGGAAGCGGCGATCGACCTGGCTGGTATCGTCGAGCACGTGACCCTGATCGAGTTCGCCAACCAGTTGAAAGCCGACGCCGTGCTGGTCAACAAGGTGCAGAGCCTGCCGAACGTGACCATCCACGTCAACGCCCAGACCACCGAGATCACCGGCGACGGCAACAAGGTCAACGGCATCTCGTTCAAGGACCGCATCTCGGGTGAAGAGAAGAACGTCCCGCTGGCCGGCGTGTTCGTCCAGATCGGCCTGGTGCCGAACACCGAGTTCCTGAAGGGTAGCCTGGAACTGTCGCGCTTCGGCGAAATCATCGTCGACGCCCACGGCCGCACCAACATCCCGGGCGTGTTCGCCGCGGGCGATGCGACCACCACGCCGTTCAAGCAGATCGTGATCGCGGCGGGCGAGGGTGCCAAGGCGGCGCTGTCGGCCTTCGACTACCTGATCCGCATGCCGGTAGCGGTTGAATCGGCATAATCAGCCGAGTCCAGTCAGCTGTTGAAAAGGCAGCGCTTTCCGGAAGGAGGCGCTGCCTTTTTTTATCAGGATGAGTGGAGCGAGGAAGACACTTTTCATCAGGGTCGAATTTGGGTCTGAATATGTAGGATCAGGACTTCTGCCGGAAGCTGGACGCCAGCAGGCCGTTGTCGAACCCGGCCGACCCGTTACCGTTGACGGCATAGCGGTACAGGACGGCGGAATAGATGCCGGTCAGCGTCGCCTGGAACAGCACGCAGGCCAGCAGCGCCAGCACCACGACGGCGCCGAACAGGAAGAAGGACACCGGGCTGACGGCGCCGGCAGCCAGCAGCAGCACCGCCAGCAGCACGCTGCCGCCGGCCAGGCCGAAGTAGACCAGGCCGAAGGCGGCGCCCATGCCGATATGGCCGGTGACGTTCTCGCCCCAGGTGCGCTTGAGCAGGGCGGTGCTTTCGGCAATCGAGTCCATCGGACCGCGGTCGCGGGTCACGATCACCGGCACCACCAGGAAGGTGGCCAGTGCCCAGCCGGCACCGATCAGGCCGACGACCAGGCGGCCGACGAAGCCGAGCCG
This sequence comes from Burkholderiaceae bacterium, assembly GCA_022701635.1. Lineage (GTDB taxonomy): Bacteria > Pseudomonadota > Gammaproteobacteria > Burkholderiales > Burkholderiaceae_D > Telluria > Telluria phyllosphaerae. Next base: position 11,920 of record JAKOOD010000030.1, read on the forward strand.
TTCCTGGATGGCGCGCAGGATCACGCCGACGGTCGCGGAAATGACGGCATAGCCGAGGATCGCCGGCAGGCGGCCGTTGGCGATGCGCAGGCCGTCGGCCAGCGTCGGGCTGCCGCCGTCCAGGCGGATCAACACGGCGCCGACCAGCGCCGTGTTGAAGTAGAAGATGACGAAGTACTGCACCACGTAGAACAGGAAGCCGATCGAATACAGGCCGCCTTCGCCGATGCCGTCGACCGAAGCCAGGCCGAACACCGGCAGGGCAAACGCGGCGACGAGCAGCAGCCAGGCGCCGGCCGAGATCAGGGGGAACAGCAGCAGGTGATTATCCTGCCTCAGCACCTGGGCGCTGGCGCGGACGAGATCGAAACTGCGTCTGATACGGTCGAACATGGTTGGCTCCTTGACGTGCGCCGCAGTAGGGGCGCGTTCTCGCACATGTTAACGAGAAATGTCTGCCGGAAATGCGTGCTTTGTCACATGGCGGAAGGTCAGCCGAAGCCGATGCCGCGCGTACTGCGCGCCTCGGTCACTGGCCCACGCAAATGATCTTGCTGGTGTACTCGTGCGCATTGCCCTTTTTCTTCGCCGCCCAGGCCATCGCTTCCTCGGCCTCGGCAATCGTCATCACGGTCGCCTTTTCCTTGTTCTTGATAAAGGAGACGCCTTCGAACTTGCCTTCCTTGCTGCGCATGACGCGCGCGAACACGGGGGCCGTGTTGTCCTTGTCGGTGCGTTTGTTTTGCTGGACGAGGTAACGTTGATCCTTGGTTTCCATGCTGAGAGTCGCTTTATAAAAATTCAAAGCGGTATTTTACGGCCTAGGCGCCTCCGGTAAGCCCAGGCCGCGCAGGCAATCGATGCCGACGTTGCGCTGTCGGCGCGTCATGGCAGCAGGCCCGGGAACTCGGCCAGGAAAGCCTCGCGCGCCCAGACGCCGGTCGACATGGCCTGCGGCTGGGTGGCGTCGCTGCGGACCAGGCGCGCGAAGGTGACGGTGCGCCCGTCTTTCGTTGCCCAGCCGACGTACCAGCCCAGGCCGCTCGAGGCGCCGGTCTTGCCGTGCAGGTCCCAGCCGTCGACGGTGCCGTAGCGGGTAAGCGCGGCGGTCATGTCGTAGGCCTGGTCGCCGACGCCGAGGCGGCGGTTCACCAGCTTGCCGAGAAAGTCGAGCTGCTCCAGCGGCGAGATCGTCAGCGAGGATCCGATCCACGACAGCGTCAGCCCGTCATGATCGGCGTCGCCGGCCACGTCCTGGTTCCCGTAGCCGAATTGCCGGACGTAGGCGCCGAAGCGCGCGGGTCCCAGCGCCAGCGTCGTCTGCTGCGAGTACCAGACCACCGAGTCGCGCATCCATTTTGCCGGATCGGTCGGCGCGCGCCAGGCCGGCTGCCAGTCGACGTAGCCGGGGCGATAGGGCAGCAGCGGCGTGTGCATATCCTTCAGGACGCCGGCGTCGTAGCCCATCAGGCTGATGGCGATCTTGAAGGTCGACGCCGGCGTGACGCGGGTGCGGCAATCGCCGCGTTCCAGCAGGGGCTTGCCACCGGCGGCATCGGCCAGCGCGGTGCAGACCTCGGCCGCATGGGCGGGCGCGAGCAGGGCGCACAGCGCGCCTGCTGCAAGACAGTGTCGTTTCATGGTTTCCCTTGCTGTGATGTGCATGCCGCTACAGCTTATCCGACCAGCCGGCCGGGTGAAGCGCGGTGGGACGAAACGCCGGCCCGGTGTGACTGCCGTCGCCGTGGGCGCGCATGGCCCGCTGCTATACTTCCCGGCGATGAGTACGCCGAATCCCGCTACCCGCTATCCGCTATCCGACACAGCTTTGCATCCGGGCCATGGAGGCGGGACGGTGCCGGTGACTTACCTGATCGTCGACGACGAAGCGCCGGGCCGCATCAACCTGCGGCTGGCGATGGAGGTCCATCCCGGGTGGACCCTGGCGGCCGAATGCGCCAGTGCCGCGGCCGCGCGCGCGGCGCTGGCCGCGCAGCCGGTCGACGTGGTTTTCCTGGACATCCGCATGCCGGGCGAGGATGGACTGGCGCTGGCCCGCGAGCTGGCGCGCCGGCCCGAGCCGCCGCTGGTGATCTTCGTGACCGCTTTCAGCGCCCATGCCGTGGATGCCTTCGACGTGCATGCGCTCGATTACCTGCTCAAGCCCGTGAGCGACGCCCGCCTGGCGCAGGCGGTCGAGCGCGCCGAGGCGCTGCTGCGCCACGGCCAGCGCGGCGCCTACGGCAATGCCTTGCGCAGCTATGCCGAGCGGCGTAGCGACGATGCGGCCTGGCTCGACCGCATCAGCGTGCGCTCGGTCGGCCGCGTCGAGCAGGTGCGGGTCGACGACATCCTGTGGGTCGAGGCGGCCGGCAACTATGTCAACCTGTGCCTGGCGGCGCGCCAGGTGCTGCACCGGATCCCGCTGAGCCGCCTGGAGACGCTGCTCGATCCGGCCGTGTTCGTGCGCGTGCACCGCGGCACCATCGTACGGCGCGACCAGATCGGGACCCTGGCGACGGTCGGCGACGGCAGCTACCGGCTGACCCTGCGCTGCGCTGCGCAGGTGGCGGTCAGCGAGCGCTACGTGGGGGCGCTGAGGGCGCTGGTGTAGCCGATGAACGCCGCCGATGCGCGCTCAGCGCGCGCGCCGGCGCCAGACCTGCACGCCGATGGCGGCGGCGGCCACCACCGCGCCTGCCAGCAGGGCCGTGTTCTTCTTCTGGCCGGCCCCGTCGGTTGGGCGCTGGCCGCTGTGCACCCCGCTGGCCGTGGCGGGCGGCTCATACAGGCTGCCCTGGGTGTCGCCGGTACGGTCGGCGCACTTCGACCAGGTATCCATGAAGCGCTTCATGGCGACCGCGGTGAGCGGGGTGGCCAGTTCGGCCAGCTTGAGCGCGAACGCGGGCGCGCCGATCACGGTCGTGGCACGCGGCCGGCGCGCCAGCTTGACCACGGCATCCGCCACCTTTTCCGGCGCCAGCACGCCGGGCGGGTACGACAGCTTGGCGCCCGTGTAATTGCCGGCGTGGGCGAAGCCGGGGGTGTCGACGAAGGTCGGGTAGACGTCGCAGACGTGGATGCGGCGATGGTCGTGCAGTTCGGCGCGCAGGGCGGCGCTGAAGCCGCGCAGGCCGAACTTGCTGGCCGCGTAGGCGGCCGAATACGGCGTCGTGACGTAGCCGCCCACCGAAATCATGTTGACCCAGATGCCGTGGCCCTGTTCCAGGAAGATCGGCAGCAGGGCGTGCGCATCGTTCATGTGGCTGACCAGATTGGTCTCGATCACGCGCTGGTGGTCTTCGATCGGTACCTCGGCGAACTGGCCGACCACGCCGACGCCGACGTCGCTGAACCATAGGTCGATGTCGCCCAGCGTGCTGCGCGCCTCGCGCGCGAAGCGTCCGACGGCATCGGCATCGGTGGCGTCGACCACCTTCACGTCGGCCTTGCCGCCGGCCGCGCGGCAGCGCTGGGCGATGTCGTCGAGCCCTTCCTTGCCGCGTGCGCCGAGCACCAGGCTGGCGCCCTCCCTGGCGAAAGCGATGGCGGTGGCGGCGCCGATGCCGCTCGATGCGCCGGTGATGACCACGCGCAGATTCGTTCGTTTCATGTACTCACCTGTTCCAGATTGAGAAGTGGCCACCATCATGCCCGCTTGCGCGGCAATCGGTCGCATGCTACGGAACGAGGAGGAAGAGGGGCGTTACGCCTCAGGCGGACGTGAAAGGGAGCGCCGGCCGGTCAAGGCAGCACTGCCGGGCATGCTGGTCGCATGCAGGACCGGCATCGATCAGTGGAACAGCAGCGGCGCGGCGCTGTTGAAGGCCTCGGTCGCCACCAGCAGCCAGGTGGCCAGGCCGGTGACGGTGACGTGGAGAGCGGTCCAGGCGGCGGTAGTCGGATGCATGCGGATCATGGTGAACCTCCAGGCGGGCGGTGATGTTTGGGCAGTGAGTTCATCATAATTTAAGTTCTTTAAGGAAACTATCGGCGGGTAATCCGTCGCACTGTAGGAAATCGCGCTGTTCCCCTGTCTGATCGATAGTAGATCGCTAACGCGGCGCTCCTACGGCTACTGTAGGTTGCGTCCTATAGCGTCGCGTTCGTACCCAATTTACAGTTGGGCTCATCATGACCCGACACGAACCCAAACTCCTGCACAAAGGCGTGCTTGCGGTACGCCGCAACACCATCCGTCGCCTGCTGAATACCGTCTTCGGTATCGCCCAGCTGCGCGACGGCCAGCAACGTGTGATCGACAGCGTCCTCGATGGCAAGGACACGCTGGCGATCATGCCCACCGGCAGCGGTAAATCGCTGTGCTACCAGATACCCGCCCGCATCCTCGAGGGCATGACCATCGTCGTCTCCCCACTGATCTCGCTGATGAAGGACCAGCTCGAAAAGCTGGAAGAGATGGGCATACGCGCCGTGCAAGTCAACAGCAGCCTGAGCGCCGGGGAAGAGCGCAATGCGCTCGCGGCCATCGAACAGCAGCAGTGCGAGATCGTGTTCTGCACGCCGGAGCGGCTGGTGTCGCCGGCGTTCGTCGCCTTGTTGCGGGAGGTGAAGGTGGCGCTGGTCGTGGTCGACGAAGCCCACTGCATTTCGCAATGGGGCCACGATTTCCGTCCGGCCTACCTGGAGATGGCCGGTACGCTCGACGCCCTCGGCAAGCCGCCGGTGCTGGCGCTGACCGCCACCGCCACCGAGGAGGTCATGGACGACATCGGCCGCCAGCTGGCCCGGCCGCGCATGCACGTCATCAATACCGGCATCTATCGCCCGAACCTGCACTACCGCGTGCAGCAGGTGACGAATTGCGAGGAAAAGATGCAGCAGGCGCTGCGGCTGGTCGCCGAGACCGAAGGCAAGGGCATCGTCTACGCCGCCACGGTCAAGATGGCGGAAGAGATCTACCATTTGCTTGAAGAAGCAGGGGAGTCGGTCACGATCTACCACGGCAAGCTGCACGCCGCCGAGCGCAAGGCGAACCAGGACCTGTTCATGGACGACGAGCGGCGCATCATGGTCGCGACCAACGCCTTCGGCATGGGCATCGACAAGCCGGATACGCGTTTCGTCATCCACCTGCAGATTCCCGCCAACCTGGAAGCCTATTACCAGGAGTCTGGCCGGGCCGGCCGCGACGGCGAGGATGCCGAATGCACGCTGCTGTTCCTGCAGGACGACAAGCGCGTCCAGCAGTTCTTCCTGGTCAAGCACTACCCGACAGCGGACGAGATCCGCGCCATCTACGAAGCCGTGCGCAAGCTGGCCGAGGACGAGACCGCCACGCCGCAGCGCGTCGACGACGTGGCCGGCG
>JAKOOD010000035.1 GCA_022701635.1 Burkholderiaceae bacterium
CCGCAGCGCCAGGCGCCGCCGGCACCGGCAGCCCGTCCGCAACCGAAGCCGGCTGCGAACTTCTCGGATATGGATGACGATATTCCGTTCTGACCGCGCCGCGTTTTTCGCGTCCTGATTCGAAAAATCCCCGCAGGTTTTCAGGCTGCGGGGATTTTTTTCGTTCAAGCGCGCTTACACATCCACCACCATCTCGAACCCGCCATACATCATCCGCTTGCCATCGAAAGGCATGTTCTCCGGCTTCATGAACGCGGCCATGCGCGGATCCCTCATCACCTTCTCGTTGACCTCGTCGCGCTTGGCCCGCGATGCATAGACGATCCACGAAAACGCCACCACCTCCCCATCCTCCAGCAGCACGCTCTGGGGAAACGAGGTCAGCTTGCCCGGCTTGACGTCGTCGCCGATGCATTCGCGGAACTCGAGTGCGCCGAGTTCGCGCCAGATCCTGCCTGCGGTCCTGGCCATGTCCTTGTAGGCGTCCAGCTGGGCGCGTGGAACAGGCACCACAAAACCATCGACATACGGCATGATGTCCTCCTGTGATGAGTGTGTCCATATAGACAATGGCGGCAGCAGGAAAATTCCATGGACCCAGCAAGCGGACCAGGGGCAGATCAAGCCAGGATGATCCCGGGCGCAGCGTCGGCATGCGGGAATAAAACGGGGTTGCCGATGGCATGCCAGCCACAATCCGGGATAGGAAGACTGGCACGCGGGTTCTCATCCGTGTAATATCCCGACTTTGGGTGCGTCCATTCCCGTCCGGGAATGGCGTTAAACGGGAAACCGGTGACACCGCATGATACATGCGGTCATTCCGGTGCAGCCCCCGCTGCTGTAAGCCTGACGACTCCGGCAATACGCCACTGCGATGTTCATCGTGGGAAGGCCCGGAGGAGGACGAAGGCGAGTCAGAATACCGGCCCGAATTGTCAGCACCATTCCCCGGGGTGACGGGAAGCCGCTGTCGACCGGCTTGCGCGTCCGCTTTCAGTCCCGCTCCCCGTCCGTCGACCGTCTTTTCAGCCTCCGTCTGGTGTCCTTATCGACCATTCGACGGGAGGTTTCGAATGCACATCATGGAAGGCTTTTTGCCGCCGGCGCATGCGCTCGGCTGGGCCGCCGTTTCTCTTCCCTTCCTGGCCTGGGGCCTGCGTTCGATGGGACGCAGCTTGCAGGCGCATCCCGAGCGGCGCATGCTGCTCGGCGTGGCCGCCGCCTTCGCCTTCCTGCTGTCGGCCCTGAAACTGCCGTCGGTCACCGGCAGCTGCTCGCACCCGACCGGCGTCGGCCTCGGTGCGTTGCTGTTCGGCCCCGCGGCGATGGTGCCGGTGGGCTTCGTCGTGCTGTTGTTCCAGGCGCTGCTGCTGGCGCACGGCGGCCTGACCACGCTCGGCGCCAACGTGTTCTCGATGGCGATCGTCGGACCGTTCGTGTCCTACGCCGTGTTCCGTGCCGCGGCAAAGCTGGGGGCGGGCCGCGCCGTCGCCGTGTTCCTGGCCGCCTGCCTGGGCGACCTGGCGACCTACCTCACCACGTCGGCGCAACTGGCGCTGGCCTTCCCGGATGCGGTCGGCGGTTTCGACGCCTCCTTCCTCAAATTCGCCGGCATCTTCGCGCTGACCCAGGTGCCGATCGCCATCAGCGAAGGCCTGTTGACGGTGCTGGTGGTGAACGCGATGGCGCGTTTCAATGCGCACGAGCTGCGCGCGCTGCCGGTGATGGCCTTGCGCACGCGGGAGGGCGCATGAAAACGCGCAGCTGGCTGCTGTGGGCGGCCATCGTTCTCCTCACCGTGTTGCCGCTGTGCCTGATCGGCGCGCCGCCCGGGAGCGAGGGCGTATTTGGTGGCTCCGACGACCGCGCCCAGCAGGCCATCGGCACCATCGCGCCGCATTACAAGCCGTGGTTCGCGCCGGTGTTCCAGCCGGCCAGCAGCGAGATCGCCTCGCTGCTGTTTGCGCTGCAGGCGGCCATCGGCGCCGGCGTGATCGGCTACTGGCTCGGTTTGTCGGTGGCGCGCGAGCGTGCGCGCAAGAGCGAGCTTGCGGTCGCACCTTCGGAACAGGATCCACGTGCGGATTGAAACGGCCGCCTACGCCAGCCGCTGGCAGGGCGTCGCGCCCTCGGCCAAGGCCCTGTTCGCGCTGGGCGGCATGGGCGCGGCCTGGGTCGCCACGCGTCCCGGCACCCTGGCCGGGCTGGCGGCCGTGCTGGCGCTGGCCGCCCTGATCGGTGCGCGCGTGCCGCCGCGGACTTATGTCGCGGTGACGCTGCCGCCGCTCGGCTTCCTGCTGCTGTCCTGCCTGACGATGCTGGTGACGCCGGGCGTGGATGGCGGCTGGCACTGGGCCGCATCGATGTGGCCGGCGGTGGCGCGCACCGCCGGGCGTTCGCTGGCGATGCTGGCGGCGCTGCTCGGTTTTGTGCTGACCACGCCGCTGCCCGACCTGCTGGCGCTGCTGCGCCGCCTGCGCACGCCCGAACTGCTGCTCGACCTGATGGCGCTGTGCTACCGCATGCTGTTCGTGCTGCGCCAGGCCTGGGAAGAGGGCGTCACGGCGCAGAGCGCGCGCCTCGGTTACCGCGGCTGGCGCCACGCCTGGCGCTCGACCGGCCTGCTGGCCGGGCAGATGGCGGTGCAGGTATGGCAGCGCGCCAGCGCCCTGCAGATGGCGGCCGAGGCGCGCGGCTACCAGGGCCAGCTGCGTTTCCTGCCGGCCGCGTTCCCGCAGGCGCGCCGCCAGACTGCGTGGGCGGCACTCGCCGCGGCGCTATTGCTGCTGGCGGCGGCCGGAGACCGCATATGAATCCCTTGATCGAGATGCAGGCGGTCGGCCACGCCTTTGCCGACGGCAGCAGCGGCCTGCGCGACTGCAGCCTGGCGCTGGGCCGCGGCCGCCGCCATGCGCTGCTGGGCGCCAACGGCGCCGGCAAGACCACGCTGCTGCTGCACTTGAACGGCCTGTTGCGTCCGACCGCGGGCCGGCTGCTGCTGGACGGCCAGCCTTACGACTATGGCCGCGGCGGGCTGACGCAGCTGCGCCGCCGCGTCGGCCTGGTGTTCCAGAATCCGGAGCGCCAGCTGTTCTCGGCCCAGGTCGAGGAAGACGTGTCCTTTGGTCCGCTGAACCTCGGCCTCGACGCCGCCACCGTGCGTGCGCGCGTCAAAGCCGCGCTCGATGCGGTCGGGCTGGGCGGGCATGCGCGGCACGCCGTGCACCACCTCAGCTTCGGGCAAAAGAAACGGGTCTGCATCGCCGGCGTGCTGGCGATGGCGCCGGACGTGCTACTGCTGGACGAACCGATGGCCGGCCTCGACGCGCCGATGCAGGACGAACTGACCGCCTTGCTGGACCGCCTGGCGGCGCGCGGCACGACCATCCTGCTGTCCACCCACGACATCGATTTCGCCTACGGCTGGGCCGACGACCTGCACCTGATGGCGGGTGGGCGCGTGATCGCGTCCGGGCCGGCGCAGGCGGTCGGCGCCGACGTCGACGCGCTCGACGCCGCCGGCCAGCGCTCACCGCTGGCGCTGGCGCTGCATGCGCACCTGGTCACGCGCGGCGTGCTGCCGGCCGGGCAGGCGCCGCGCAGCGTGGACGCGGTGCTGGACGCGCTGCGCATCCTGCCGTTCCAACCTTTGACGAAGACAGCGACATGACACTCCACATCGACAACGACGCCGCCGGCAAGATCTGGTTCGTCGGCGCCGGTCCCGGCGACCCCGAACTCATCACCGTGAAAGGCCGCAAGCTGCTGGAGGCGGCCGGTGCCGTGCTGTTCGCCGGTTCGCTGGTCGACCGCGCCGTCACCCTGTACGCGCCGCCCGGCTGCGCCATCCGCGATTCCAAGGACATGACCCTGGAAGAGATGACGGCCTGGCTGATCGACCAGGCGCAGCGCCACGCCACGGTGGTGCGCCTGCAGACCGGCGACCCGGCCCTGTACGGCGCCCTGATCGAGATGGCGCGCCCGCTCACGGCCGCCGGCATCGAATGGGCGGTGGTGCCGGGCGTGTCGTCGGCGATGGCGTCGATGGCGGCCGCCGGCGAATCGATGACGCTGCCGGAAGTGACCCAGACCGTGATCCTCACCCGGGTCGAGGGCCGCACGCCGATGCCGGAAGGCGAAGACCTGGCCAGCCTGGCGGCGCACCGCACCACCATCTGCATCTTCTTGTCGATCACACTGATGTACAAGGTCGAGGCGGCGCTGCGCGCGGCCGGCTGGCCCGACGACGCGCCGATGCTGGTGGTGCACAAGGCCAGCTGGCCGGGCGAGGAAAAGATCATCCGCGGCACCCTTGCCGACATCAAGGCGCGCTGCCGCGAGGCCGGCGTCGCCAGCCAGGCGATGATCGTCGCCAGTCCCACACTGGGCGCGCTGCATTGGGAGACGCTGGTGCGCTCCAAGCTGTACGACCCCACATTCACCCATCGCTTCAGGAAGGCCAGCGCATGAATCAGATCATCTTTACTCCCTCCGTCACGCTGCACACGGACGACACCGTGCTGCTGGTCGGCCACGGCTCGCGCGAGGATTCGGGCAACCAGGAAATCCGCGAGTTCGTGGCGCAGTGGCGCGCGCGCCGGCCCGAGCTGCGCATCGACCTGTGCTTCATCGAATTCGCGCCGCCGGAGCTGAACGCCGCCTTGCTGGATGCCGCGCGCAGCTCGCGCCGGGTGCTGGTGGTGCCGCTGATCCTGAATGCGGCCGGCCACGTCAAGATGGAGATTCCGGAAGCGGTCGAGCAGGCGCGCATCGCCTGTCCGCAGGCCGAGATTTTATTGGCGCCGCACCTGACCGCCTGCGATCCGATCCTGGCGATCCTGAAGCGGCGCCTGCGCAAGGCCATGAATGCGCTCGACATGCCGGATCCGACCACCACCGGCGTGGTGGTGCTGGGCCGCGGCGCGTCCGACCGCGGCGCCAACGGCGAGATGGCCAAGATGACGCGCTGGCTGCAGGAAGAGGGCGATCATGAACTGGTCGACCTGGCCTTTACGGGCATCACCTGGCCGCGCCTGGAAAAGGTGGTGCAGCGCCAGGTACTGCTCGGCATGCGCCAGGTCGTGGTGCTGCCGTACTACCTGTACACCGGCACGCTGATGCAGCGCATCCACCGCCAGGTCGAGCACCTGCGCGGCCAGTACCCGCAGGTGCGCTTCTTCTGCGGCGAGCATTTCGGCTTCGAGAAGGAGATTTTCGAATTGATGGACCAGCGCGTGGCCGACCTGCGTGCCGGCGTGCCCGACAGCCGCCTGCCGTGCGACGGCTGCGGCTACCGCGAGCTCGCCCACGACCAGGGACATGGCCACTCGCATGCGCACACCCACGACCACGGTCACGCGCATGGCCCGGACCACGGCGCTGCGCACCCGCACGA
>JAKOOD010000039.1 GCA_022701635.1 Burkholderiaceae bacterium
TACCGGACCGGCCTAGTCGTGTCGGATAGTGTAAGGTTGACATGTCGGACGCGAAACGCGTCTTTTAGCACAGGCAGGAACCGCCATGTTGATCAAACGTAATCCAAACGGCATCGATTTGCCGTTCTCATCCGAAATCACGCCGCAAGCGGTGTACGAAGAGCGGCGCGCCTTCCTGGCGCGCGTGGCGGCCACCGCGGTGGTCGGCTCTTCGCTCTGGGAAATGGCCAACCGCGAAGCGTTTGCGCAGGGCGCGGCCCTGCCCAGGCTGGCCGCCACGCGCAACGCCGGCTTCTCGACGAACGAAAACCAGACTTCGTTCAACGACGCCACCCATTACAACAATTACTACGAGTTCGGGACCGACAAATCCGATCCGGCCGAGAACGCGCACACGCTGCGCACGCGGCCGTGGACGGTGCAGATCGACGGCGAAGTCAAAAAGCCGATGACGATCGACATCGACCGCCTGACCAAGCTGGCGCCGCTGGAAGAGCGCGTGTACCGCCTGCGCTGCGTCGAAGGCTGGTCGATGGTGATCCCCTGGGTAGGCTATTCGCTGTCCAACCTGATCAAGCAGGTCGAGCCGACCGGCAACGCCAAGTACGTCGAATTCGTCACCCTGGCCGACCGCACCCAGATGCCGGGCGTTAAAAGCCGCGTGCTCGACTGGCCCTACGTCGAAGGCTTGCGCATGGACGAAGCCATGCATCCCCTGACCCTGCTCACGGTCGGCATGTACGGCCAGGTGCTGCCCAACCAGAACGGCGCCCCGGTGCGCCTGATCGTGCCCTGGAAGTACGGCTTCAAGTCGGCCAAGTCGATCGTCCGCATCCGTTTCGTGAAAGACCAGCCGAAGACCGCCTGGAACGGCATCGCCGCCAACGAATACGGTTTTTACTCGAACGTGAATCCGAACGTCGACCATCCGCGCTGGTCACAGGCGACCGAGCGCCGCATCGGCGAAGGCGGCCTGTTCACGCCCAAGCGCAAGACGCTGATGTTCAATGGCTACAACGAGGTCGCCTCGCTGTACACTGGCATGGACCTCAAGAAGTTCTATTAAAAAAAGCATTCATTCATGGCGGCTTTCACTCCGACACCCAAGCAACTGAAAGCGATCAAGGCACTGGTCTTCGTGCTGGCGCTGCTGCCTTTCCTGCGCATCGCCGCGCTGGTTGCCATGCAGGTGCCGGTCGACCCGGTCGAATTCATCACCCACGGCAGCGGCGACTGGGCCCTGTACCTGCTGTGCGCCACGCTCGCCGTGACGCCGCTGCGCCGCTTCACCGGCTGGAACTGGCTGGTGCGCCTGCGGCGCATGCTGGGTTTATATACTTTCTTCTACGCCTTCCTGCACTTCCTGGCCTTCCTGTGGTTCGACCACTTCTTCGACCTGGCGGCGATGTGGCGCGACGTGCTCAAGCGGCCCTTCATCACGGTCGGCTTCATCGCCTTCGTGCTCCTGATCCCGCTGGCCGCGACCAGCACCCAGGCCATGATCAAGCGCTTGGGCCGCAACTGGGCGCGCCTGCACAAGCTGATCTACGCGATCGCGCCGCTGGCGATCCTGCACTACTGGTGGATGAAGGCGGGCAAGCACAATTTCGAGCAGCCGATCGTCTGGGGCTGCGTGGTGGCCATGCTGCTCGGCCTGCGGGTGTTCTGGAGCTGGAACCGCACCCGCCAGGCCGCCACGTCGTCGGCGAGGTCCTGACGTGATGAAGCCGATTGGAGCGATCCTGCTGCTGGTGGTCCTGGTGCTGGTGCTGGTACTGGCGGGTTCGCGCGGGCGCTATTCCCTGGCGGTCGACCGCTGCCTCGACCTCGACGGCCGCTGGTCCGAGCAGGCCGCGGCCTGCGCGTCGCAGGCCTGGCCGGAAGACCGTTCGCGCGGGCGCGACTGAACCCCTTACAACGCGCTTACTTGACCAGGGTTTCCAAGGCAAACAGCTCTTCCGGCGTCTCGCGGCGGCGGATCAGGTGCACCTGGTCGCCATCGACCAGCAGCTCGGCGGCGCGGCCGCGCGTGTTGTAGTTCGAGGACATGGTGAAGCCGTAGGCGCCGGCCGCCATCATCGCCAGCACGTCGCCCGGCTGCACGGCGAGGGCGCGGTCGCGCGCCAGCCAGTCACCTGATTCGCACACCGGACCGACCAGGTCGTAGACCGGTGCGTCGCCTGCGCGCGGCACGACCGGCTTGACGTCCATCCAGGCCTGGTACATGGCGGGACGGGCCATGTCGTTCATGGCGGCGTCGACCACACAGAAGTTCTTTTCCTCGCCCGGCTTCAGGAACTCGACCGACATCAACAGCACGCCGGCATTGCCGACGATCGAACGGCCCGGCTCGAAGATCACCTTGATCGGACGGCCGTCGTATCGTGCGGCGCGCCAGGCGTCCACGCGCGCGAACACGCGGCTGACGTAGTCGCCGATCGGCACCGGTTGGCCGTCGCCGCTGCCGTAGTCGATGCCCAGGCCGCCGCCGACGTCGAGGTGGTGCAGATGGATGCCTTCCAGGGCCAGGGTGTCGATCAGCTCGATCAGTTTATCCAGCGCTTCCAGCAGCGGCGCATCGTCCAGCAACTGCGAGCCGATGTGGCAGTCGATGCCGACCACGTCCAGGTGTGGCAGGGCGGCGGCGCTGCGGTAGGTGGCCAGCGCATCCGAGAAGGCGACGCCGAACTTGCTGGCCTTCAGGCCGGTCGCGATGTACGGGTGGGTCTTGGCGTCGACGTTCGGATTCACGCGCAGCGATACCGGGGCGCGCTTGCCGAGGCGGCCGGCGACCTCGTTGATGCGGTCCAGCTCGGGGATCGACTCGACGTTGAAGCACAGGATGCCCTTTTCCAGTGCCAGCTCGATTTCCTGCACGGTCTTGCCCACGCCCGAGAAGATCACCTTGCCCGGGTCGCCGCCGGCGGCGATCACGCGCAGCAGTTCACCGCCCGAGACGATGTCGAAGCCGGCGCCTTGGCGCGCCAGCAGGTCGAGGATGGCCAGGTTCGAATTGGCCTTCATCGCATAGCAGACCAGTGCGTCGCGGCCCTGGGCCGGGGCGGCATAGCCGGTGAAGTTGTCCAGCAACTGGGCTTTGGAATAGACGTAGGCCGGGGTGCCGAACCGGGTGGCGATATCGGACAGGGCAACGCGTTCGGCGTGCAGCACGCCGTTCTGGTACGAGAAATGCGACATGGCGATGGGGGACTTATTGGGAAGCGGGAACGGAAGACGGCGGCATCGTGGCCTGGGTATTGTTGGCGTTCGACTCGGCGGCCGGCACGGCGGTGCCCGCGGCCGGTGCCGGCGGCACGGCGATGGTGGCCGGCGCCGGTGCCGGCGCGGCCGGACCGGCGGGCACGGCACCCTTGTGCTTCGGCGGCTTGGGCATGTACAGCGGACCGGTCTGGCCGCAGGCGGACAGCGTCAGCAGGGTTGCCAGAGCGGCGGGCAGCGCAAATGAGGACTTCACGATTAGAATCACGGTTTGATTAGCAGACCTTGGAGTGTAGCATGACCGAAACCGAATTTTTGGGCCTCGCCGAGTCCACCCTGGACCGGATCGAACAAGCGTTCGACCGCCTGTTCGAGCAGGATGTCGTCGATGTCGAATGCAAGCGGAATGGCAACGTGCTCGAAATCGAGTTCGTCGACAATGGTTCGAAAATCATCGTCAACAGCCAGGCGCCGCTGCAGGAGATGTGGATCGCGGCGCGCGCCGGCGGCTTCCACTACAAGCGCGTGGGCGACGAATGGCGCAACACGCGCGACGACAGCGAATTCTTCACGGCGCTGTCGGACTTCGCCACCCAGCAGGGCGGGGCGCCGGTCAAGCTGGGCTGA
>JAKOOD010000062.1 GCA_022701635.1 Burkholderiaceae bacterium
AAAGCGACATTATGCGCGACAGTCTTGCCAAAACCAAATCCCGGATCAATCGTGACGCGTTCGCGCACCACACCGCCGGTCACCAAAGCATCGACGCGCTCACGCAGAAAGCCGATGACCTCGGCCACCACGTCGCCATACACGGGCTGGGCCTGCATATCCTGGGGCGTGCCCTGCATGTGCATCACGCACAGGCCGACATCGCTGCGGCGCACCGCTTCCAGGGCGCCGGGCGCACGAAAGCCGTTGATGTCGTTGATCATTTCGGCGCCTGCAAGAATCGCTTCGCGCATCACTTCAGGCTTGCAGGTATCGATCGACAGCGGCACGCCAAGTTCGCGCAAGGCATAGATCACCGGCATCACGCGGCGCAGTTCTTCCTCGACCGGCACGCTGGGTGAACCCGGCCGGGTCGATTCACCGCCGATGTCGATAATGTCGACGCCATCCTTGATCATCTGCTCGGCGCCCTCGACCGCGAACTCGAGCGCGTGGTGGCGCCCGCCGTCGGAAAAGGAATCGGGCGTGATGTTCAGGATGCCCATGACCAGGGGACGCTTGGCCAGGTCGAAGTCGAAACGGCCGCACTGCAGATACTCACGTGACATAGAGGAAGCTGATGGACAAGCAAAAATGAAGAATACGGAATAATAAAAAAAGGCACCCGCTTGGGGTGCCTTTTTTACATCTTCAAACAATCAGGCGGGAGCCGGGGCATTCGTCGGGACGCCGCCCGAACCGGTGTCGCCCGGTGGGTTGCGCTTGGTCAGCTGCACCGATTTCGGCGGGGTCGGCTGACGGCCGGCCATGATGTCGTTGATCTGCTCGGCATCGATGGTTTCCCATTCCAGCAGCGCCTTGGTCATGATTTCGACCTTGTCGCGGTTCTCTTCCAGCAGGCGGCGCGACAACGCGTACTGCGTGTCGAGGATGTTGCGGATCTCGGCATCGACCTTTTGCTGGGTCGCCTCGGAGATGGTTTTCACCGAACCGCCGAAGAAGCCTTCGTTCGCATCGTCCTCATACACCATCACGCCCATGCTTTCCGACATGCCGAAGCGGGTCACCATCGAACGGGCCAGCTTGGTGGCACGGGCGAAGTCGTTCGAAGCACCGGTCGACATCTGGCCGACGAAGATTTCCTCGGCAATACGGCCGCCGAACAGGATCGAAATCTCTTCCAGCATCTTGTCCTTGTAACCGGACAGGCTGTCATGTTCCGGCAACTGCCAGGTCAGGCCGAGGGCATAGCCGCGCGGCATGATCGTGACCTTGTGCACCGGATCGGCCTTCGGCAACAGCTTGGCGATGACCGCGTGGCCCGACTCGTGGTAAGCCGTGTTGCGGCGCTCTTCCTCGCGCATCACCATCGACTTGCGCTCCGGACCCATGTAGATCTTGTCCTTGGCGTCTTCGAAATCGATCATCTCGACCAGGCGCTTGCTGCGGCGCGCGGCGAACAGGGCCGCTTCGTTGACCAGGTTGGCCAGGTCGGCGCCGGAGAAGCCCGGGGTACCGCGGGCCAGGATGTCGGCCTTCACGTCGGTGCCGATCGGCACTTTACGCATGTGCACGTTCAGGATCTGCTCACGGCCACGGATGTCCGGCAGGCCAACCATCACCTGGCGGTCGAAACGGCCCGGACGCAGCAGCGCCTTGTCCAGCACGTCGGCACGGTTGGTGGCGGCGATCACGATCACGCCCGAAGACGCTTCGAAACCGTCCATCTCGACCAGCAGCTGGTTCAGCGTCTGTTCGCGCTCGTCGTTACCGCCGCCCATGCCGGCGCCACGATGGCGGCCGACGGCGTCGATCTCGTCGATGAAGATGATGCAGGGCGAGTGCTTCTTCGCGTTCTCGAACATGTCGCGCACACGGGATGCGCCCACGCCGACGAACATCTCGACGAAGTCGGAACCCGAGATCGAGAAGAACGGCACTTTCGCTTCGCCGGCGATGGCACGTGCCAGCAGGGTCTTACCGGTACCCGGAGGACCGACCATCAACACGCCGCGCGGGATGCGGCCGCCGAGTTTCTGGAACTTGGTCGGGTCTTTCAGGAAGTCGACGATCTCGCCGACTTCTTCCTTCGCCTCGTCGCAGCCGGCGACGTCCGAGAAAGTCACGGTATTGTTGGTTTCATCCATCATGCGCGCTTTCGACTTGCCGAACGAGAAAGCCCCGCCCTTGCCGCCGCCTTGTATCTGGCGCATGAAGAATACCCAGACCCCGATCAGCAACAGCATCGGGAACCAGGAAATGAACACTTGCTGCAGGAACGACGGTTCCTCAGGCGGTTTGACGTCGAAACGCACACCATTGTCGCGCAGGTCGCCGATCAGGCCGCGGTCCAGCATGGTCGCGGTGGTACGCACCTTGCTGTCATCCTGGCGCGTTGCCGTGATGCTCGAACCTTCGATCACCACGTCCTTGATCTTTTTCGCCTTCACGTCATCGAGCAGCTCGGAATAAGCAATGGTCTTGCTGCCGCCCGCGGTGCTGTGGTTATCGAACTGCTTGAACAGCATGAACAGCAGCAGTGCGACCACCACCCAGATGGCGGATTTGGAAAACATATTATTCACGAAGACTCCTCTGATGCGGATGCATCTTTTCCCATATTCTCAAAGGCGGATTTTACCGCAAAAGCGGGCCGTGCCACGCACACCCGCTCATGATGCCTGAACGACACTATAACGGGTTTTGATTCCATCGCGCACGAATGACGCCGAAACACGTCCGGCGTCCCTTGGCAGACCGCTAGTGCCCACCACCCTTTGCTGATGTGTGGTGTCACAGCGGAATATCAAGGGCGGAAACCGGTGTTTCCTCGGGTTTTCATCGTATTTTTTACTGCGCTGGATTCTTCAGACCACGTCCCAGCAAAAAGATTTCCGACGATTTGTCCCGGCTGGCCTTCGGTTTGATCTGTTTGACCACTTTGAACTCGTCGCGGAAGCGTTCCAGGTTTTGCGTAAAGCCCATGTCCTTGAAGCACTTCACTAACAATGCGCCGGTCGGCTTGAGGTGCATTTGCGAAAACTCAATAGCGAGATCGATCAAATGCTCCATGCGCGCGGCATCCGCAGTGGGGATGCCGGAGAGGTTCGGCGCCATGTCGGACAGTACCAGGTCGGCCATGCGGCCTTCCAGGATCTCGCCCAGTTCGCCGAGCACGCTTTCCTCACGGAAGTCGCCTTGAATGAAATGCATGTCGGCGATCGGCTCCATCGGCAGCATGTCGAGACCGATGATGATCCCGTTCACAACGCCTTCCTCACCGCCGCCCAGCTTGCGCCGCGTGTACTGGCCCCAGCTGCCCGGGGTGCAGCCGAGGTCGACGATCACCTGGCCCGGCTTGATCAGCTTTTCGGCTTCGTCGATCTCTTTCAGCTTGTAGGCCGCACGCGCCCGATAACCCTCTTTCTGTGCCAATTTGACATACGGGTCGTTAATGTGGTCGTGAATCCAGTTTTTATTGAATTTGTTCTTGGCCATTCGCGTAAAATACTACTTTTAATTGGTACGTCAAAAAGAATTATTATGATCAAACTTACACCGGCCGAACGTTCCGCACTGCGCGCGGAAGCTCATGGGCTCAACCCCGTCGTCATGATCGGCGAAGCCGGCCTCACCGAATCCGTCATGAAAGAAATCGCGTCGAGCCTGGATGCGCACGGCCTGATCAAGGTCCGCGTATTCGGTGACGACCGCGAAGCGCGCATCGCGATCTACGAACAGATCTGCGAAGAGCTCGACGCCGCCCCTGTGCAGCACATCGGCAAGCTGCTGGTGCTGTACCGCCCGAAAGCGGAAGAAGTCAAGGAACGTTCGACCCGCGCCGGCAAGGGCATGCGCGAAGTCACCATCGTCAAGCCGAGCCCGAGCGGCACCAAGAAGCCGAGCGTCACCAAGGTCCTGCTGAAAGGTAACGAGCGCGTGACCCAGGGCGGCAACATCAAGCGCGCCAAGGCGCGTCAGACCAGCAGCAAGAAAGGCGCCCTGAAGTGAAGCGCGCCAATGGCGCGCTGAACAGAATGCACCATTAAACAATAACCGGGGCCAGTGCCCCGGTTTTTTCATGCCTGCTCGCGACACCGGATCAACGCGCCTTGATCACCAGCACGGCACCCAGCACGCTTTCGACCAAGTACAACAGCTGCGACACCCCGTGCAAGGCCATGAAGGTCCCCCACTGCGGCGACGCCCTCACCCCGGCCGGCCCGGCCGACTCGCGGATCGCCGCCATCACCGGCTGCAGCCCGAGGTACACGACCAGGCTGCAGGCCAGCATGCCCAACACGGTCCAGTTCAGCCAGCGCCTGCGCTTCGCATCGAGGTCGCTTGACCGGTGCACCAGCAGCCACAGCAGAACGGCAAGGACGATCGCCAGCCAGGCTTCGCGCGTCAGCATGGTAGCGACCACGCTGCCGGCCTGGGTGCTGTCGAGCACGGCAAAAGCGCTCGGCGCCGCCAGGTAGCTGACGCCCCAGATGCTGCCGGCCCACAAGGCCGCCAGCAGCAGGCGCAAGCCCGGGAGCCAATCGCGCAGCTTCCTGCCCAGGCTCATCGGCTCAGACGTAGCGGACTTCGAGGATCTCGTACTCGCGCGGACCCGATGGGGCCTGCACCTCGACCACGTCGCCGGCGTACTTGCCGATCAGGGCGCGCGCGATCGGCGAGGTCACCGAGACCTTGTTCATCTTGATGTCGGCTTCATCCATGCCGACGATCTGGTAGGTAACCTTCTGGCCGCTTTCCAAGTCTTCGAGGTCGACGGTGGCGGCGAACACCACGCGGCCTTCGGCATCCAGCGTGGCCGGGTCGATCACCTGGCAGGTCGACAGCTTCGACTCCAGCTCGGCGATGCGGCCTTCGACGAAGGCCTGGCGCTCCTTGGCGGCATCGTATTCGGCGTTTTCGGACAGGTCACCATGCGAACGCGCTTCGGCGATCGCGTCGATCACGTTGCGGCGCTCCTTGGTCTTGAGCTGGTGCAGTTCTTCCTTCAGGAGTTCGGCGCCAAATTTGGTCAATGGAGTGTTCATGGTATCTCTTGTGGTGGGCGGCGCCCTGTTACATACGTTGGAAAAAAGTGAAAACCACAGAGTTCGCACGGCGCAGGCCGTGTGAACTCTGTGGTTCCCTGTACTACTCTGGCTGTTAGTTTAGTGCCTTATGCAAGCCTTGTAAATCATAGACGTTCAACTCGTCCAGATGGCGCATGCCCTGCACCGCCGCTTCGGCGCCGGCGATCGTGGTATAGGTCACCACGCGTGCCTGCAGCGCCGAGGTGCGGATCGTGCGCGAGTCGACGATCGCATTGCGCTTTTCCTCGACCGTGTTGACCACCATCGCGATCTCGTGGTTCTTGATCATGTCGACGATGTGCGGACGGCCCTCGACCACCTTGTTCACCGGCGTGACCGGGATGCCGGCGGCGGCGATCACCGCGGCGGTGCCCTTGGTCGCCGCCAGCGAGAAGCCCAGCTCGACCAGGTCGCGCGCCAGCTTGATGGTGCGCGGCTTGTCCGACGCCTTCACCGACAAGAACACGCGGCCCGAGGACG
>JAKOOD010000064.1 GCA_022701635.1 Burkholderiaceae bacterium
CTGGCGCACCAAAATGTTCTAACTATGCATTATCGTGGATTGGTATGGCAAATACCATTTTTCTGGGCGATTTATACGCCGAATGTATAAATCAGGCGTAGACTGCATTTGAAGATGGATACGACGCCTGTCGAATAATCTTCCGGCAAAAATTGCTGCGTTGACGCTTATCAAACATATGTCTAAGATTATCAACAAATGTTTGAGTCTAAAACCGCCTACTGACGCCGTGACAGAACAACCGAAAAAACAACAATTGCTCCAGCTGATCCGCGCGAATCCTTTCATTTCGCAGCAGGAGCTGGCGGCCGAGCTGGGCTTGTCGCGCTCGGCGGTGGCCGGCTATATCGCCGGCCTGATCCGTGAGCGCAAGCTGCTCGGACGCGCCTACGTGCTGCCGGATCGCCGTCCGGTGGTTTGCATGGGTGCCGCCAACCTCGACCGCAAACTGCGCGCGCTGGCGCCGCTCTCCCTGCACACCTCGAATCCGGCCAGCCAGGCCGAATCCTTCGGCGGCGTGGCGCGCAACATCGCCGAAAACCTGGCGCGCCTGGGCACGCCGGTTGCTTTGTTAACGGCGGTGGGCAGCGACAGCTCGGGCGCCGCCCTGCTCGCCCACGCCGAGTCGGCCGGCATCGCAACCCACGGCGCGCTGCGCCTCGAGGATGCCGCCAGCGGCACCTATACCGCGGTGCTGGATGCGAACGGCGACATGGTGGTGGCGCTGGCCGACATGGCCTTGTACGACCGCATGACGCCGGCCTTCGTGGCGGCGCGCGAAGCGCAGCTGGCCGCAAGCGCGCTGGTGGTGGCCGACCTGAACCTGCCGCTGGAGACGGTCGACGCCCTGCTGGCCCAGGCGCGCCGCAGCGCGGTGGCGCTGGTGCTGGTGGCGGTGTCGGAGCCGAAGATGGCGCGGCTGCCTCCTGCGCTGGCCGGCGTGCGCCTCCTGGTCCTGAATGCCGGCGAACTGGCGGCGCGGGTCGGGCGGCCGCTGGAGAACGAAGCGGCCATGGAAGCGGCGATGCGGGAAGTGCAGGCGCAGGGCGCGCGCGACGTGGTGGTGACGCGCGGCGCGGCCGGTGTGCTGCTGACCCAGCCGGACGGCGCCATCGCCCGCCTGGACGCGCCGCCGGCCGAGGTGGCCGACGTCACCGGCGCCGGCGACGCCTTTGCGGCGGCCGTGTGCTGGTCGCTGGTACAGGACGGCGGCGACGACCTGGTGCTGGCCTGCCGCCGCGGCCTGCACCTGTCGAAGCTGACCGTCGGCACGCTCGACACCGTCCACCCTGGACTCGGACCGGACAGCCTGGCCGATGCCGCGCCGCTGACGACCATGAACACGAATTTTTTGGAACAGACCTGAATTTAAAATGACCATGCAAGCCTTTCTCCAGTTTTCCCCCGAAGTGCAGGCCGCCCGCGCCGCCGGCAAACCCATCGTCGCCCTCGAGTCGACCATCATTTCGCACGGCATGCCCTACCCGCAGAACGTGCAGACCGCGCGCGAAGTCGAGCAGGTGATCCGCGACGCCGGGGCCGTCCCCGCCACCATCGCCATCATCGACGGCAAGATCTGCATCGGCCTGTCCGACGAACAGCTGGAAGTGCTGGGCAATGCCGGCGATGCGCTGAAAGTGAGCCGGCGCGACCTGGCCTACGTGCTGGCGCAAAAGAAGCTGGGCGCGACCACCGTGGCCGCGACAATGATCTGCGCGCAGCTGGCCGGCATCGAGGTCTTCGTCACCGGCGGCATCGGCGGCGTGCACCGCGGCGCCGAGACCAGCTTCGACATCTCGGCCGACCTGCAGGAACTGGCGCGCACCAGCGTCGCCGTGGTCTGCGCCGGCGTCAAGTCGATCCTCGACATCGGCCTGACCCTGGAATACCTGGAAACCCACGGCGTGCCGGTGCTGAGCGTCGGCCAGCCCGGCTTCCCGGCCTTTTTCACGCGCGACAGCGGCTACCAGGCCGATTTCCAGATCGACGCGCCCGAGGAGCAGGCACGCTTCATCCGCACCAAGTGGCAGCTCGGCCTGGAAGGCGGCGTGGTGGTCAGCAATCCGGTGCCGGCGGAGATGGCGATGCAGAACGGCGAGATCGACGGCATCATCACCCAGGCGCTGGGCGACGCGGATGCGCAGGGCGTCAAAGGCAAGGCGGTCACGCCCTTCCTGCTGGCCCGCATCAAGGAACTCACCGGCGGGCGCAGCCTGGCGACCAACATCGCGCTGGTCAAGCACAACGCGCTGGTCGGCGCCCGACTGGCCGTCGCGCTCAACTAGAAAATACCATGTCGATCGACCTGAAGCAGCTGAAATACTTCCTGGCAGTGGCCGAAGAAAAGAGCTTCAGCCGCGCCGCCGAGCGCCTGCACATCTCGCAGCCGCCGCTGTCGCAACAGATCATGAAGCTCGAGAGCGAGCTGGGGGTGCGCCTGTTCGCGCGCACTACCCGCACCTTCGAGCTGACGGTGGCCGGCAAGGCGCTGATGCAGGAAGCGGCCGACCTGCTCGGCCGCATGCGCATGACGATCGACACCATCCGCCAGATCGACCGCGGCGAGGTCGGGCGCCTGCGCGTCGGCATCGTCGGCTCGGCGATGTGGGGCCCGATCCCGGGCCTGCTCGAACAGTTCCAGAGCCAGTTTCCGCGCGTGACCTGGACCATCCACGAACTCGGACCGAACGACCAGTGGGAAGCGCTGCGCGCGCGCCAGATCGACGTCGGCTTCTGGCGCGAGCCGCGGCTCGACGAGGACGTGCTGAAGCACGCCAACCTGCGCCAGGACCTGGCCTTC
Organism: Burkholderiaceae bacterium; assembly: GCA_022701635.1. GTDB lineage: Bacteria > Pseudomonadota > Gammaproteobacteria > Burkholderiales > Burkholderiaceae_D > Telluria > Telluria phyllosphaerae. Next base: position 2,801 of record JAKOOD010000064.1, read on the forward strand.
CGCGAGAATGTGTGCGTGGCGATCAATGCGCGCCATCCGCTGGCGCAGCGCACCAGCATCGAGCTGATCGACATCGCCACCGAACCGATGCTCAGCCTGCACCTGGACCAGTCGGCCGAGCCGCGCTACCTGATCCAGTGCTGCGTCAACGCCGGCTTCCAGCCGACCATCTTCCAGGAAGCGGCCGAGCCGCAGACCCTGCTGGCCATGGTCGGCGCCGGGCTGGGCGTGGCACTGATGCCGGAGACCACCAGCCGCATCGGCTGGCCGGGGGTGCGCTTCCTGCCGATCCGCGAGAATGCGCCGTCGGCCAACCTGTACATCACCTACCCGTCGCAGGACGATGCGCCGGTTGTGCGGGCGTTCCTGAAGATCCTGCAGCCGGCGACGGAATAATTGGCGTATCGTAGGGTGGGCACCCCGTGCCGACGCTTGACGCTTGCGTGGTGCCGGCGTTTGCGTGGGCACGGGGTGCCCACCCTACTCTGCTGCACACCAGGGTCTGTGGCTGTCAACCGGGGTCAGAGCCCCTTGAAAAGCAACACCGGGCTCTGACCCCTAGTGCGTGGCGCCGCCGGCCTCCGCCACGTCGGTCTCCACGCCCACCACCACCTCGACCGCGATCCGCAGGCCGTCGATGACGTCGTTCAGCGCCATCGACGGCGCCACATCGGCGCGGCCGGCCACCTGCTGCGGCAGGAAGGGCACGTGGATGAAGCCGGCTTTGATTCCCCTGCCCTGCGCATGCTGCATCAGGCCATAGAACACGTGGTTGCAGACGAACGTGCCGGCGGTCTGCGACACCCCGGCCGGGAAGCCGCGCAGGCGCAGCGCGCGCACGATGGCCTTGATCGGCAGCGTGCTGAAATACGCGGCCGGGCCGCCGTCGGCGATGGTGGCGTCGACCGGCTGCTGGCCGGCGTTGTCGGGGATGGTCGCATCGTCGACGTTGAGCGCGACCCGCTCGACCGAGATTTCGTGGCGGCCGCCGGCCTGGCCGACCGCGATCACGATGTCAGGCTGCAGCGCGTCGATGGCGTCGAACAGGGCCAGGTTGGCGCGGCCGAACACGCAGGGCAGTTCGCGCGCCGCGACCTGGAAGCCGGGGCCGCTCCAGCCGTCGAGCGCGCGCGCCGCCTCCCAGGAAGGGTTGACGTCGGCACCGTTGAAAGGTTCGAATCCGGTGAGCAGTACGGTCTTGGTCATTCTTGGCCTCATTGATACATCACATCAGGAAATACAACAGCAACATATTCACGCCCAGCAGCGGCAACGCGGTCGGCAACTGGGCCTTGATCACGGCATGCTTGTCCGCCAGGTCGAGCAGCGCCACCGGCACCACGTTGAAGTTGGCCGCCATCGGCGTCATCAGGGTGCCGCAATAGGCGCTGAACATGCCGATCGCCGCCATCACAGCCGGATTCGCATGATACATCCCGACCAGCACCGGAATGCCGATGCCGCCCGCGATCACGGGAAAGGCGGCAAAGCCATTGCCCATGACGACCGTGAACAGTGCCATGCCGCCGCAGAATGCGGCGCACGCGACCAGGCGCGAGTCCATCGGGATGGCGCTGGTCGTGACCGCGGCCACCGCCTTGCCGACGCCAGCTTCCGCGAACAGCAGGCCGAGCACGGCCAGCATGTGCGGCAGCACCACCGCCCAACCCATGGCGTCGATCAGGCGCCGCGCCTCGCGCACGCCCTGCAGCGGCGTCGCGCGGGTAACGCGGCAGGCCAGTGCCAGCGCGGCGATGGCGCCGCAGCCCATGCTGACCAGGGTCAGGTTCTTCGGGTCCAGCAGCGGCTCGGCACCGATGCGGACGTCCTTCAGCAGCGTCGAACCGATCATGGTCACCACCGGAATCGCCAGCGCCGGCACCAACAGCCGGTGCCCCAGCCGCGCGGCACTGGCGCGGCGCGCTTCCTCCGGCACGGCCGCGGACTTGCCTGGCCTGACCAGGCTGCATCCGGCCAGCAGCGCCATCGCCACCATCAACACGCCCGCCACCAAGGGGGACAGGCGCTCGCCGGCCAGGTAGACCAGCGCGTACAGGCCCCAGAAGGCGGCCGTCGTGAAGCGCAGCGGATTGCTGACGTCGCGCAGGTTCATCAGCGCGGTGGCGGCGAACAGCAGCCCGGCCAGCACGTAGAAAAAGTCGAGCGCGATCACTTGCGCATCCCGGCTTCACGGAAGACGCGGCGGTCGAGCCGGCGCAAATGCCAGGCATGGATGACGAAGGCGCTAAGCGCAGTCGGGATACCCCACAACGCCATGTGCAGCGGATCGACTTCCAGTCCCTCGGCGCGCAAGATCGTCTGCATCAGCACGATCGCGCCGAAGGCGACGAACACGTCTTCGCCGAAGAACAATCCGACGTTGTCGGTGGCCGCGCTCATCGCCCGGATGCGCTGGCGCAGCGCGTCCGGCAGGCTGCCCACGCGCGCTTCCGCCGCCGCTTCCGCCATCGGCGCGATCAGCGGGCGCACCATGTTCGGATGGCCGCCGATGCTGGTCAGGCCGAAGGCAGCCGCCAGTTCGCGCACGAACAGATACACGGTCAGCAGGCGCCCGGTGGTGGCCGACTGGATGCGCGCGATGCTGGCCTGCGCATGTTCCTTCAGGCCGGCGCGCTCCAGCAGCCCGATCGCGGCCAGCGGCAGCAGCAGGATCAGCGGCAGGTTGCGGGTTTTCAGGAAGGCGGTCCCGAGCGATTCCAGGATATGGGTGACCGGAAAGGAGGCCGCCAGCCCGGTGACGGCGCAGGCGGCCATCGTCACCAGCACCGGATGGGCGCGCAGCAGGAAGCCGGCGACGACGACGGCGATGCCGAGCAGCGGCCACAGGTTGACGGCAGTGTGCATGGGGTTCCTGTCGCGTTTCAAGTTGAACACTTATTGTGGAGATATTACCTCAGCATTAAGCGCGGGAAGGGCCTCGTTGCGTGCACGCCGCTCAGCCGGCGCCGGCGTCGCTTTGCTGCGCCGTGAGCGCCGCTATGCACAAGCACTGCCGGTGCGTTTTGCGTGTGCGCATGACGCCGAATGGGTGCGCTCGCTAAGCTGCGAACGGATACCCACGCGAGGCTTTTTGCCATGAAACCGTTCACCTCACGCACACCCACCTGGGCCCGGCGCCTGCGCACCCTGCCGCTGCTGCTGGCAATCGCGCTCGCCGGCTGCAACGGCGACGTCGGCGTCGGCATCGGCTTCGGCTGGCCTGCCGGACCCGACCACTGGCCCGACCATCCCGACTGGCCCAGCTGGCCGGACCGGCCACAGGGCGCGACCGGGCTGTTCCCGATCGCCGGCGACATCTGCGGCGTGTGCAGCGTCTCGCGCGACGGCACCGGTTCGCAGGCGCGCTTCGACGGCCCGCAGGGCATCGCCGCCGACGGCGCCGGCAACCTGTACGTGGCCGAGCCAAGCAGCGCCACCATCCGCAAGATCACGCCACAGGGCGCGGTCACCACGCTGGCGGGCACGGCCGGCGCGCCGGGCCATGCCGACGGCAGCGGCGGCGCGGCGCGCTTCAACGCCCCGAGCCGGCTGGAAACCGACGCCAACGGCAACCTGTTCGTCACCGACACCGGCAACTCGGCCATCCGCAGCATCACGCCGGCTGGCGCCGTCGTCACGCTGGCCGGCAGCGGCAGTTGCGGCAGCAGCGACGGCAGCGGCGCCCAGGCCACCTTCTGCAATCCGAAAGGCATCGCACTCGACCGCTGGGGCAACCTGTGGGTGGCCGACAGCGGCAACCACACGGTGCGCCGCATCGACCGCGACGGCCGGGTCAGCACGGTGGCCGGGGCGCCGGGCGTGTGCGGCAGTGCCGACGGCGATGGCCGCGGTTCGACCGGCAATGGCGGGGCGCGCTTCTGCGATCCGCAGGACGTGGCCGTGGATTACTGGGGCAATGTGTACGTGGCGGACACCGGCAATTCGACGGTGCGCATGATCTCGCCCGAAGGCCGGGTGTCGACGCTGGCCGGCCTGCCGGGCCAGTGCGCCGCCGCCGACGGCAGCCCCGGTGTCTCGCGCCTGTGCTCGCCTTCCGGCATCGACGTCGAGGGCAACGATTTGTATGTGGCCGACACCGGCAACGCCACCATCCGCCGCATCAACCTCGACAACGTGACCAGCACGGTCGCCGGCGTGGCCGGGCGCAACGGCATCGTGTTGGGCGCCCTGCCCGGCGGCCTCGACCGGCCAATCGGCGTGACGCTGGCGCCGGACGGCTCGGTCGCCGTCACCACGCACAACGTGGTGCTCAAGCTGCTGGCGGCTGAATGATTGGCACAGCACGCACGTCGTTCCCGCGAAAGCGGGAATCCATGCTGACTATCCGAAGCCAGGCCTTTGATAAAGTCGGGGTTTCGTCGACGTACGGAATTCGGCTATCCAGTATGGACTCCCGCCTCCGCGGGGGACGACGGGACGTATCAGGGACGAACCGGGTTGGCGGCGTCGGTGCCGATCACCGTGTTCCACTGGCGCACGCGCCAGCTCGTCACCAAGCCCTGGGCCACGTAGGGATCGGCCTTGGCGAAACGTTCGGCCGCTGCCGGCGAGTCACCGCTGAACAGCAGGATCGCCTGGTCGGCCGGATCGGCCAGGGCGCCGGCGATCACGATCTCGCCGCGCTCCTGGGCATCCCAGGCCAGCTGCAGGTGTTCGTCGCGGAATGCGCCGCGGCGCGCCAGGTAGTCGGGCGCCAGTTCATAGATCAGCAGGTAATGCATGTGTTAACTCTCCTCAGGATACTCGACGTCGAGCGAGCGCCCATGGTAGCCGAAACGGACGCGCCGTCCGGG
>JAKOOD010000089.1 GCA_022701635.1 Burkholderiaceae bacterium
CCGCATCATCCGCGGCTTCATGGACCTGAACAACAACAAGCCGATGCCGGTGTAAGGCTTACAGCCGGGCCAGGGCCTGTTCGATATCGGCGATCAGGTCCTCGGTCCCTTCCAGGCCGATGTTGAAGCGTACCAGGATCCCCGGGTCCTGCCAGCCGCTGCGCATGCCCTGGATGCGGTAAGGCAGCGCCAGGCTGTGCGTGCCGCCCCAGCTGTAGCCGATGCCGAACAGGGTCAGCGCATCGACGAAGCGGTCGGTCTGCTCTTCCGTGTAGGTCGGATCGAACAGCACCGAAAACAGGCCGCCGGCGCCCGTGAAGTCGCGCTTCCACGCGGCGTGGCCCGGGCAATCCTCGAAGGCCGGGTGCAGCACCCTGGTGATTTCCGGACGCTGCTTCAACCAGGCCGCGACCTTGCGCGCGCCGGCGTCGTGGGCGTCGAAGCGCAGCTTCATGGTTTCCAGGCCGCGCAGCACCAGGTAGGCATCGTCGGCGCCGACGCCCATGCCCAGGCGCATGTGGCTGGCAGCGATGCGGTCGTTGAGCGCACGGTCGCGCGTGATCACGGCGCCCATCAGCACGTCCGAACCGCCCGACTGGTACTTGGTCAGCGCCTGCATCACGATGTCGGCGCCGACGTCGAAGCCGCGCAGGGCCAGGCCGGCGGCCCAGGTATTGTCGAGCGCCACCAGCACGCCGCGCGCATGGGCGGCGGCGCAGATCGCCGGCATGTCCGGCACTTCCATCGACACCGATCCCGGGGCTTCGGTCCAGATCAGCCGGGTGTTCGGCTGGATCAGCTCCAGAATACCGGCACCGACCATCGGGTCGTAGAAACGCGCCGTCACGCCGAAGTCGCTCGCCAGCCAGCGCGCCAGTTCGCGGTTCGGGTTGTAGACGTTTTCCGGCAGCAGCACATCGTCGCCCGATTTCAGCAGCGCCAGGTTGATCATCGCGATCGCGGCCAGGCCGGACGGCGCCAGCAGGCAGTGATTGCCGCCTTCGATTTCCGCCAGGCGCGCTTCCAGCGTGAAGGTGGTCGGCGTGCCGTGCAGGCCGTAGGTATAGGCGTTCTTGTTCTTCCAGTCGCCCGAGCGCATGCTGGCCACGTCCTTGAACAGGACGGTGGAGGCGTGGTGGATGGCGGTCGGGTAGGCATCGAAGCCGGCAGGGGCGCGGTAGTCGCTGCGGATCAGTTGGGTCTGGATGGATTTCTTGGTCACGGCGCTTGCTCTCGTCTGTTAACGTAAAAACGCCGTTCCCACCGAAGGCGGGAACGGCGTACCAATGTCAGATTGTAACGCTCAGGCTCAGGCCACGGTGGCCCACAAATCGTGCGCGTCGGCCTTGGTGATCAGCACGTCGATGAACTCGCCCACGACCGGCTTGGCCTTGCCTGGCGCCAGCGCACGCTTGATGTGCACCACACCGTCGATTTCCGGGGCATCCGCCGCCGAACGGCCGATCGCCTCGCGCGCGCCGACTTCGTCGACCAGCACGCGCATGGTCTTGCCGACCTTGGCCTGCATGCGCTTCAGCGAGATCTCTTCCTGCAGCAGCATCACGCGCGCGCGGCGTTCTTCGCGCACGGCTTCCGGCACCGGATTCGCCAGTTCGTTGGCGGTCGCGCCTTCCACCGGCGAGTAGGCGAAGCAGCCGAGGCGGTCGATCTGCGCTTCGCGCAGGAAGTCCAGCAGGTATTCGAACTCTTCCTCGGTCTCGCCCGGGAAACCGGCGATGAAGGTCGAGCGGATCACCAGGTCCGGGTTCATCCGGCGCCATGCCAGGATGCGGTCGAGGTTCTTTTCGCCGCTGGCCGGGCGCTTCATGCGCTTCAGCACGTCCGGGTGCGCGTGCTGCAGCGGGATGTCGAGGTAAGGCACGACGTTCTCGCCCATCAACGGGATCACCTGGTCGACGTGCGGGTACGGATACACGTAGTGCATGCGCACCCAGGCGCCGTGCTGCTTGGCCATCTTGCCGAGTTCCTCGGTCAGCTGGGTCAGGTGGGTCCTGACCGGGCGGCCCTGCCAGAAGCCGGTGCGGAACTTGACGTCGACGCCGTAGGCGCTGGTGTCCTGCGAGATGACTAGCAGTTCCTTCACACCGGCCTTGAACAGGTTCTCGGCTTCCTGCAGCACCTCGTGGATCGGGCGCGACACCAGGTCGCCGCGCATCGACGGGATGATGCAGAAGCTGCAGCGGTGGTTGCAGCCTTCCGAGATCTTCAGGTAGGCATAGTGCTTGGGTGTCAGCTTGACGCCGTGATCCGGCACCAGGTCGACGAAGGGCTCGTACGGCTTCGGCAAGTGCTGGTGCACCGAGGCCATCACCTCGGTCACGGCATGCGGACCGGTCACGGCCAGCACCTTCGGGTGCACCTTGGTGATGATGTCGTCGCCCGCGGCATCCTTCTTGGCGCCGAGGCAGCCGGTGACGATCACTTTACCGTTCTCGGCCAGCGCTTCGCCGATCGCATCCAGCGATTCCTGCACGGCGGCATCGATGAAGCCGCAGGTATTCACGATCACCAGGTCGGCGCCGGCATACGACTTGGCGGTCTCGTAGCCTTCGGCGCGCAGCTGGGTCAGGATCTGCTCTGAATCGACCAGGGCCTTGGGGCAGCCGAGCGACACGAAACCGACCTTGGGCGCCGGGGCGCCGGGTGCGACGACGGCCGGCGCGATCGTGACCTCGGCGGCCGTTGTCGGCTTGTCAAGGACGGCGACGTCGGCGTCGGCGGGGGTGGACACGGAAAGCGGATTGCGGCGGAGTTCGGGCATGGAGTGCGAAGAGAAATTCTGGGCAATCCACGATTTTACAGCAAGTGGGCGGGGAAGGAGAACGATGGGGGTGAAATGCGGCGGTTCGGTGACACATACTTTTGTCACGCTTACTACAAACGTCGCCCTGCGCAGGCAGGGGCCCGAGTTCGTAACACATCGCCAGCGTCAAATCGGGCCCCTGCCTGCGCAAGGGCGACGGATCGAGGCGCAGGCAGGTTGAAGCGCCTGCGATCCCCGAACGCTTACTTCTTCTCCGGCGGCTGCGGCGCCACGAACGGAAACACCCCGAACATCGCCTTGCTCTGGTTCTGCATCTGCTCCTGCATCTGCAGGAACAGGTTCTTGCTCTGGTCGATGTAGTTGTTCATCATGCCCTGCATCATCGGGCCCTGGATGTTCATGAACTGAGTCCACATCTCGGTGTTCAGCGGCTTGCCTTCCAGCGCGCCGGTGGCCGAGCCGACGAACTTGGTCTGGATATCCGTAAAAGCCTGCACGTTCTTTTCCAGGTACGAGCCCATCATGCCCTGCATCGCGTGACCGTAGTAGCGGATGATCTGGGACAGCACGCTGCTCGAGAACATCGGCACACCGTGCGATTCTTCCTCCAGGATGATCTGCAGCAGGATGCTGCGGGTCAGGTCCTCGTTGCTCTTCGCATCGACCACCGTGAATTCGTCGGCATCGAGCACCAGCTGTTTTACATCCGACAAGGTGATGTAGGAGCTGGTCTGGGTGTCATACAACCGGCGGTTCGGGTATTTCTTGATCAGACGTTCGGTGTTTTTCTTTGCACTACTCATCTCATGTTCCTGCTCATGTTCTTACGTTACCCCATTGCGCCATCGATAAGTCGGCGCTGTCTGATGCGGCAGCCACGGCCAAGCCGTGGTGTCTCCGATTCCGCGAGGAACCGCCCTAAAAATACCACGTCGTGCACGCAGGTGCAGCAATTATTCCGTGGGCAACTAAATTCTTCCACAAGTAAGTTGCCCGATGTAACCATCAAGCACGAAACAGGCGCTCAGTCCGCGCGCGCCTTGACGTAGCGGCCCGGCGCCGCTTCGGTCGCGGCATAGCCGGCCCCGCCCGGCGCCGCCGGCGGATCGACGTCGGCGCCGCCATGCTCCGCCAGGAACCCGGCCCATTCCGGCCACCAGCTGCCCTTCTTTTCGACCGCGCCTGCCAGCCACTCATCCGCCGTCTTCGGACCGCTCGCGCCTTTTCCGCCGCCCTGACCTTGACCGCCTTCGAACACCCAGTGGCTGCGCTTGTTCTTCGACGCCGGATTGATCACCCCGGCGATGTGGCCGGACGCGCCCAGCACGAAACGGTTGGCCGTCGGTGTCGCCGGGTTCAGCAAGCCTATCGAGGCGAACGCGGCTTGCCAGGGCACGATGTGGTCTTCGCGCGAGCCGTAGATGAAAGTCGGGCAATCGATCAGGCCGAGGTCGACCGGCACCCCGGACACCGTCAGGGCGCCCGGCACCTTCAGCTTGTTTTCCAGGTAGGTATTGCGCAGGTACCAGCAATACATCGGGCCCGGCAGGTTGGTGCTGTCGGCGTTCCAGTACAGCAGGTCGAAGGCCGGCGGCGTCTTGCCTTTCAGGTAATTCTGCTGGACGTAGTTCCACACCAGGTCGTTCGGACGCAGCGACGAGAAGGTGGTGGCCAGGTCGCGCCCCGGCATCAGGCCGCCGCGCGCCAGCGTTTGTTCGCGTAGCGCGACCTGGGTCTCGTCGACGAACACGTCGAGCACGCCGGTATCGGCAAAGTCGAGCAGCGTCGTGAACAGGCTCAGGCTGGCCGCCGGCTTGCGTCCGCGCGCGGCCTCGACCGCGAGCGCGGTGGCGGCGATGGTGCCGCCCACGCAGAAGCCGAACACGTTGACCTGGTCCTGGCCGGAAATGGCGCGCGTCACGTTGAGCGCTTCGACCGCGCCCTGTTCCACGTAGTCGTCCCAGGTGATGTTGCCCATCGTCTGGTCGGGATTGCGCCACGACACCATGAACACCGTATTGCCCTGCTCCACCAGGTAGCGCACCAGCGAGTTTTCCGGCTGCAGGTCGAGGATGTAGAACTTGTTGATGCACGGCGGCACCATCAGCAGCGGCACCGCGTGCACGGTCGGCGTGGTCGGCGTGTACTGGATCAGCTGGAACAGCGCATTCTCGAACACCACGCTGCCCGGCGTCACGCCGACGTTGCGGCCGACCTCGAAGGCCGATTCGTCGGATTGCGAGATGCGGCCCTTCTGCATGTCGGCCAGCATGTTCTGCAAGCCCTTGGTCAGGCTTTCGCCCTTGGTTTCGATAACTTTCTGCTGGGCTTCCGGGTTCGTCGCCAAGAAATTGGCCGGCGACAGGGCGTCGACCAGCTGCTGCACCGCGAAACGGATCTTCTGCTTTTCACGCGCCGGCACCTCGACCGCTTCGGCCAGCGCCATCAGGAATTCGGCATTCAGCAGGTAGGACGCCGCGCTGAAGGCCGACATCGGGTTCGCACGCCATTCCGGCGCCGAAAAGCGCTTGTCCTGCAGGCTCGGCGTCTTGCCGGTCATGACGTCCTGCCACAGGCGTGCCGCCTTTTGCAGGTAATCGTTGCGCAGCGCATCCAGCTTGGCCGGCGCCAGGCTGGCGCCGACATCGCCCATCAGGCGCGTCGCCAGGCCGGCCGGCGTGCTTCCGCCGTTAAAAGAGCCGTTGAAGGGACCGTTCATCGCACCTTGCATGGCAGCCATTCCGGCTTCGGGCAGCTTCATCCAGGCTTGCCAGGCAGTGGGATCGGAAAACTGCGACATCCAGGAAGCGGCATCAGGCGTATTCATAGCGGTGTCCCTTGTTTTAGAATGAGTGATTGTCCAACGCGGAGATGTCGATGTGGATCGTGGCCATAGGATGGATGTATGTGGTGACCCTGATGGCGGCGACCGAACCCAGCGTGGTTGGCGGCATGATGACTTTTCTTGGTTATGGCGTGCTGCCATTATCGCTCGTTTTATATCTCGGCGGAGTGCGCTTGCGGCGGCGCCCGCCGCCGGCGCCGCGCAGCGAACCTGCGGCTGCGCCCGATGACGCCAACCCGCCGGGGCACTGACACCCTTCGGCGTCAGGCGCGGCGCTTCATGCAAGCCAGATCAAGCTCGCCTGGCGGCCGGTGACGCGGTCGCGCCGGTAGGAATAGAACTGCGTGGCCTCGCTGAAGGTGCAGCGCTCGCCCCCATGCACGCGGGTGACGCCGTCGCGCGCCAGCATGCGCCGCGCCAGCAGATAAATGTCGGCCAGGTATTTGCCTTCGCGACCGGGATAGTCGCGGAAGGCGTCGGCCGCCACGCCCGGTAGCGCAGCCTCGAAGGCGTCGCGCACGTCGCCCCCGACTTCGAAGGCGTCCGGACCGATGGCCGGCCCGAGCCAGGCCGTGATCTCCCCCGCCCCCGCCGCCCGCATGGCGGCCACGGTGGCGCCGAGCACGCCGCCGGCCAGGCCGCGCCAGCCGGCGTGGGCCGCGCCCACCACCTTGCCGTCGAGGTCGGCAAACAGCACCGGCAGGCAATCGGCGGTGAGGATGGCGCAGACGATGCCGGCGCCGGTCGCGATGCTGGCGTCGCCGGTCTGCACCGGTGCACCCGGCCGGACCAGGCTGGCATCGACCACGGCGGCGCCGTGCACCTGCGCGATCCAGGCCGGCTCGCCCGGCAGCAGCGCCCGCAGGCGGACGCGGTTGTCCTCGACCGATGCCGGGGCGTCGTCCACGTGGCGGCCGAGGTTCAGGCCGCCGCCGCCCGCGCCGTCATCCCAGGGCGCGGCGCTGACCCCGCTCTTGCGGGTGGTCGCCAGCGCGCCGACGCCGGCGGGCAGGTCCGGCCAGTCGGGCCGGATCACGCAGGCGTCAAGTCCGGCCATCAGACCGCTTCCGGCTCGTCGATGCCGGCGCGTTCGAGCAACTCGGCGAAATCGTCGGCCAGCGGCACCACCCACTCCATGTGCTCGCCGGTGGCCGGGTGGCTCAGGCCGAGCCGGCGCGCCTGCAGCGCCTGGCGGTGGAAGAAGGGCATCAGGTGCGGCTTGCCGTACACCGTGTCGCCGACCAGCGCATAACCGAGATGCTGCATGTGGACACGGATCTGGTGCGTGCGGCCGGTCTCCAACCGGCATTGCACCAGGCTTACCGGACGGCGGTCCAGCTCGCCGGTTTCCAGCAATTCGTAATGGGTAATGGCCGGCTTGGCCAGCGGCGCATTCGACACCGCCATCTTGATGCGGTCCTTCGGGTGGCGCGAAATCGGCGAATCGATGGTGCCGGACAGGCGCGGCGTGCCCCACACCAGCGCGAAATACTCGCGCTTGACGGTGCGCGCCGCCAGCTGGCGCACCAGGTCGGTCTGGGCTTCCAGGGTTTTACCGACCACCATCAGGCCGCTGGTGTCCTTGTCCAGGCGGTGCACGATGCCGGCGCGCGGCACCGACACCAGCTGCGGGCAATGGTGCAGCAGGCCGTTCAGCAGCGTGCCCGACCAGTTGCCCGAGCCCGGGTGCACGACCAGGCCGGCCGGCTTGTTGATCACCATGATCGACTCGTCCTCGTAGACGATGTTCAAGTCCATCGCTTCCGCGGTGTAGGCGGTGTCTTCCGGTGCCGGCTGCGGCACCACCACCACGGTTTCGTCGCCGTAGGCGGTGCCCTTGCCCTTGGCCGGCTTGCCGTCGACCAGGATATGGCCCTCGTCGAACCATTGCTGCAGGCGGCTGCGCGAGAACTGCGGCACCAGGCCGGCGACCACCTTGTCGAGGCGCTGGCCGCAGTGTTCTTCGTTCAATTGCAGGGTAATCGGTTCAGCATCGAAGCCGCCGGCTCCGGCGGGGAATTCGGCATCGAGTTCGTCGTCCAGGTCGGAGTCGATCATCATTTCAGCCGAATTCGGCGCAGCATTTAATATCACGTCAGTCCCATCAGCTATAATCAGCTGTTCGTTGATTCTGGGAACCGTGGCAAGTCCACAGTCCCGCTCGGTAAAAACTTCTTGCAAATAGCTATGCAAAAAAAATTGTCTGTATTGGTCATGACCTGTGCCCTGCTCAGTTTGTCCGGTTGCGGTCTGTTCAAGGACCGTGGTAACGACGAGAGCAAGAACGTGTCAGCATCGAAATTATACGCTGACGCGAAGGATGAAATGGCGGGCGGCCACTACGAGTCCGCGATCAAGCTGTACCAGCGTCTGGAATCCAACTATCCGTTCGGCACCTACGCCGCCCAGGCGCAGATGGAAATCGCCTACGCGCACTACAAGGCGCAGGATGCCGCCGAGGCGATGGCGGCCGTGGAGCGCTTCATCAAGCTGCACCCGAACCACCCGAACGTCGACTACATGTATTACTTGCGCGGCCTGATCAACTTCAACGATCAGATCGGCTTCCTGAGCTTCGTTTATTCGCAGGACCCGACCGAGCGCGATCCGAAAGCCACGCGCGAAGCCTTCGCCGCCTTCAAGGAACTGGTCGACAAGTTCCCGAACAGCAAATACGCAGCCGATTCGATCGCCCGTCTGAATTACCTGATCAACGCGATGGCGGCGTATGAAGTCCACGTGGCCAACTATTACTACCGCCGCGGCGCCTACCTGGCCGCCCTGAACCGCGCCCAGACCGCCGTGACCCAGTTCAGCGAAGCCACCGCGCGCGAAGAAGCGCTGTTCATCATGATCCGCAGCTACGACAAGCTGGGCATGTTCGACCTGCGCGACGACACCCAGCGCATCTTCCAGAAGAACTACCCGGACAGCCGCTTCCTGAACCCGAACGCCAGGGGCGATGCGGCGTGGTGGAAGTTCTGGGCCAAGTCCGGTCCGAAGCCGTCGCCGAAGGACGTGGTGCAGTAAGCCGCCCTCGTTCTCCGCAAGAACAAAGCCCCGGTGCCGGCAACGGTCCCGGGGCTTTGTTCATGTGTTATCGCTTCCTGATCATTCCGGCGGCAGGTGCGCGACCATGTGCGCGATGGCCTCGTCTTCGCCCGTCTTCCCGTCCAGCCACGGCTGCCATTCGGCCGCGATCAAGGGCACGAACGGCGCCCAATGGCCTTTGAACAGGCCGACGCTGTCGGCATACGGCCGGTAGGCGATGCCGTCGCGCCCCAGCGCCAGCGCCACCGCGCGCCCGACCGTGTAGAACTGCAGCACGTGCCATAACTCGGAATCGTCCGGCCGGTCTGCGGCTTTCAGGCGAGTCCCGATTGCCGCTTCGAGCGGCTCGGTGGTCTGCACGTGCGAGGTCTCGTGATACAGCATCTCGAGCGCGGCCAGGCCCTGGTAGCTGGGCCGACCGGATGGGATCACGGCCTGCAGGTCGGTGTAGGCGCCCTGACGCGTACCGGTCTCCGCGACCAGGTCGACCCGCACCGGGGTACGCGGAAAACCGGCCCCCAGGCCCTTTTCGATGCCGGCCTGGACTGCAGGGCCGTAACGGGCGTCGAGTGCCGCCGCTGCGCGGATCCACGCGCGGTTGGCGGCATCCTGAGCAGGCCAGGCATAGGTCGCGTACAGCGGCGCGCTGGCGCGCAGGTGGCCCATCAGGTCCGGTGGCAACGCCAGCCCATGCGGGTCGCGCCGGTCGTCATCTTCCACACTGAGCACGCGCTTGATCGCGGCCAGGTCCTTGTCGAACAGCAGGTCGCGTTCGGCGTAGTTCGCATGGTAAAAGGTGACGGCTTGCTGCAGGGCGCCGGCTTCCTGCGCCGACAGCGTAGTCGCCTGCCGGAACGCCGCCAGGCGCTCGGGGTGGGTCGCCAGGTTGTACAGGAAGTGATGCAGGTTCATCAGAAACCCGCTGTGGAAAGCGAACTGGATGCGCTGGCCGGACGCGGAAGCAGCGGGCGGCGCACCGTGAACGGGCGCAGCCAGTGCCGCGGCTAACAGGACGGGGAAAAGCGGGCGCATTCGGCTCCTTGGCGGGTGCGCCCCCACCTGCGCAGGGGCGACGGTATTCGCATGATACCGTGCCGGCAGCCGTCAAAATGCGCGGATTTCCACGCCGCCTCAAGCCTCCTGGCGGCGCCGGAACACCCACTGCGTCTCCTTCGACGCCCCGGCATCGAATGCGTAGCCGTCCACATCGAACTCCTTCAACTGCGCCGGATCCGTGATGCCGTTCTCGGCCGCGTAACGCGCCATCATCCCGCGCGCGCGCTTGGCGAAGAAGGAAATGATCTTGTACTTGCCGTTCTTCCAGTCCTCGAACACCGGCGTGATCACCGGCACGTCCAGCAGTTTCGGCTTGACCGACTTGAAGTACTCTTCCGACGCCAGGTTGACCAGGGCCCCCGCACCGGCCTCGGCCGCGTCGGCATTCAGCGCCTCGGTGACGCGTTCGCCCCAGAAGGCATACAAATCCTTGCCGCGCGGGTTCTGCAGGCGGGTGCCCATCTCCAGGCGGTAGGGATGCATGCGGTCCAGCGGCCGCAGCAGGCCGTACAGGCCGGACAGGATGCGCACGCGCGCCTGCGCGTAGTCGAGGCCGGCCGCGTGCAGGGTGCGCACGTCGAAGCCGGTGTAGACGTCGCCGTCGAAGGACATGATGGCCTGGCGCGCGGCGCCGTGGTCCGGGTGCCAGTCGGCGTAGCGGGTCACGTTCAGCACGGCGAGCTGGTCGGAGATGCTCATCAGCGCGCCGACCTGGGCCGGCGACCAGGGCTTCAGGACCCCGATCAGTTCGGCCGCGTGGTCGATGAAGCGCGGCGCGGTGGCATGGTGCGTGGTCGGTGGGGTGTCGAGGTCGAGGGATTTGGCAGGGGACAGGACGATCAGCATAGTGCGGGAACTTTGAAGCGGCTCGGTAAAGGTACAATGCCGTACATGATACCTGCTCCACCGAAACCCATCATTCTAGACACCAATGTTTGTCTCGACCTGTTCGTGTTCCACGACCCGCGCTGGGCGCCGCTGCTGGCGGCGCTGGAGAGCGGCGCCGTCCAGGCCGTGACCCGCGCCGACTGCCGCGACGAATACCGGATCGTGCTGCACTACCCTCACCTGCCGCTCGACGAGGCGGCGCGCCTGCATGCCGAGGCACGTTTCGATGCCTTGATCCAGGTGGTGGCGCCCGATTCGCGCGCCATCCGCCTGCCGGTCTGCAGCGACCGCGACGACCAGAAGTTCCTGGAAATCGCGCGCGATGCCGGCGCCGCCATCCTCGTCACCAAGGACAAGGCCCTGCTCAAGCTGGCGCGCAAGGCCGCACGCGAAGGGCTGTTCCACATCATGACGCCCGAGACCTGGCATAAGAACCTAGGTCAGTAGGCGGGCGTCGCTGCCGGCGCGCCTGGCAAGCGGGTGCGGCTCTCGACGGCAACGCCGGCCGCGCTACAATAGTCTTATCGACAAACCGCACCGTCCATCATGACCACTCCCGTCCTGCAATCGCGCCTGCCGGCCGTCGGCACCACCGTGTTCACCCTGATGTCCGCCCTCGCCACGGAACATGGCGCGGTCAACCTCGGCCAGGGCTTCCCCGACTTCGGCTGCGACCCCAAACTCCTCGACATGGTGGACGACGCCATGCGCGCCGGCCTGAACCAGTACCCGCCGATGGCCGGCGCCGCCCCGCTGCGCGAGGCCATCGCCGCCAAGATCGCCACGCTGTACGGCCATGCCTACGATGCCGACACCGAGATCACCGTCACCGCCGGCGCCACCCAGGGCATCATCACCGCGATCCTGTGCGCGGTGCATCCGGGCGACGAAGTGATCGTCATCGAACCGGCCTACGACAGCTACCGGCCGTCGATCCAGCTGGCCGGCGGCGTGCCGGTGACGGTGCAGATGCGCCTCGGCCAAGGTGAAAACGGCGGCGGCTACAGCGTGCCCTGGGACCAGATCGCGGCCGCGGTCACCCCGCGCACCCGCATGATCGTGATGAACACGCCACACAACCCGACCGGCTCGATCCTGCGCGCGGCCGACCTCGACGCGCTGGCCGCCATCGTGGCCGGCACCGACATCCTGGTGCTGTCGGACGAGGTCTACGAGCACATGGTGTACGACGGCGAGCAGCATGCGTCCGTCAGCCGCCATCCGGTGCTGGCCGAGCGCGCCTTCGTGGTGTCCAGCTTCGGCAAGACCTACCACGTGACCGGCTGGAAGGTCGGCTACGTCGCGGCGCCGGCCGGCTTGACGGCGGAATTCCGCAAGGTCCACCAGTACAACGTGTTCACGGTGAATACACCGATGCAGCATGGGCTGGCCGGCTACATGCGCGATCCGGCGCCGTATGTCGAACTGCCTGCGTTCTACCAGCGCAAGCGCGATCTGTTCCGGGCCGGGCTCGCGGGTTCGCGTTTTACGCTGCTGCCCGCCGACGGGACTTACTTCCAGTGCGTGCGCTATGAGGGGATTTCGGATCTTGGCGAGTCGGCATTCGCGCAGTGGCTGACGCGCGAGATCAAGGTGGCGGCGATTCCGGTGTCGGCGTTCTACAGCACGCCGAAGGAGTCGGGGATCGTGCGGTTTTGCTTCGCGAAGCAGGATGCCACCTTGAAGCTGGCACTGGAACGCCTGGCAAAGGTCTGAGTCACGACGCGTTGGCACTGGCCGTGCAAGCGACAACCCGGGCCGGTCGCCTTGCCCGGGAAAGCGATTCCGGCTTGAGGAGCGCATGCGTGTGCACCGTGGCCGGGTCTGTCGCACACCATCTGCAAACTGTTGAGCAACTGCCTCAACACCACTTTTCCATGAGAATCCCAGGGAAGGGTCTCGACGTCGGCTGGACATCGAACCAGGATGTGCTTGTCGAAATTCTTTACACTCAAGGTCGCTGTGTTATTGCCTGAAATCATAAACTATTGATTTATATCAATAATAAATTCCTGGCACAAACATTGCTTATAGAATATGGTCCATTACTCTGACTACACAAGACCATGAAAACCCTGATCAGCACCGCCCTGTTCGCTTCCGCCATCGCCGC
>JAKOOD010000090.1 GCA_022701635.1 Burkholderiaceae bacterium
TCGGCGGTGCTCGATGGCGAGGGCAATATCGTGCACATGTCCGAGCAGGCCGGGCGCTTCCTGCGCATGGGCGGCGGCGAACCGTCGCGCAACGTGCTGTCGCTGGTGCTGCCGGAACTGCGCCTCGCGCTGCGCTCGGCGATGTACCAGGCCAGCCAGCATAGCGCGGCGGTGGAGTGCCGCCCGATCGAACTGGCGGACAAGGAAGCGATGGGCACGGTGGCGATGACGGTGCGGCCTTACCGTGACCCCGAGGCCGAGAACGACTTCCTGCTGGTGGTGTTCAAGCGCGTCGAGGAAGCTGCCGACAAGGCGATCCCGTCGCGCCCCAACGGCAGCCATGACGTGGTGCTGGCCCAGCTCGAGGCCGAGCTGGCGCGCAAGCGCGAACAGCTGCAGGAAACACTGGAGAATTCCGAGATCTCGACCGAGGAGCTGCGCGCCTCGAACGAGGAACTGCAAGCCATCAACGAAGAGCTGCGCTCGGCCACCGAAGAGCTGGAAACCAGCAAGGAAGAGCTGCAGTCGGTGAACGAGGAACTGGTCACCGTCAACTACGAGCTCAAGGTCAAGGTCGAGGAAACCGGCAAGGCCAACGACGACCTGAACAACCTGATCGCCTCGACCGACATCGCCACGATCTTCGTCGACAGCGGCCTGCGCATCAAGCGCTTCACGCCGCGCGCGGCCGACCTGTTCTCGATCATCGCCTCCGACGTCGGCCGCTCGCTGCTGGACCTGACCCACAAGCTCGACTACGACCAGCTGGCCGAGGACGTCAGTGCCACCTTCGACACCCTGCGCGTGGTCGAGCGCGAGGTGCGCAGCAACGACGGCCGCTATTACATCGTGCGCCTGCTGCCTTACCGCACCAACGAAGACCGCATCGAAGGCGCGGTGATGACCTTCTTCGACATCACGCTGCGCCGCCACGCCGAAGAACAGGCGCGCGCCAGCGAGGCGCGCATGCGCATGGTGGCCGAGAGCGCCAACGACTACGCCATCATCACCCAGGACGAGCTCGGGCGTACCACCAGCTGGAACAAGGGCGCCGAAACCTTGTTCGGCTATACCGAGCAGGACATGCTGGGCCAGGTGCTGGACCGCCTGTTCACCCCGGAAGACGTGGCCAGGGGCGCGCCGGCCGACGAGCTGCGGCGCGCGCGCGAGGACGGCCGCGCCGAGGACGAACGCTGGCACATGCGCAAGGATGGCTCGCGCTTCTTCTGCAGCGGCGTCACCACCCCGCTGCGCGGCGAGGACGGCCGCGGCCAGCTGTACGGCTACGCCAAGATCGCGCGCGACGAAACCGCGCGCGAGCGCCAGGGCAAGGAGCGCGAGCAGGCGCTCAACCGCGAACAGGCCGAACGCTGCGACGCCGAGAACGCGGCCGCGCTGAAGGACGAGTTCCTGGCCGTGATGTCGCACGAGCTGCGCCATCCACTCAACATGATCCACATTAACGTCGAACTGCTGTCGCGCATGCCGGAGCTGCGCCACTCGCCGACCTTCGTGCGCGCCGCCACCATCATCCGCAATGCGGTGATGAGCCAGGCCAAGATCATCGACGACCTGATGGACATCTCGCGCGTGCGCACCGGCAAGCTGTCGCTGACGATGGCGCCGGTGGTGCTGGACGCCGTGGTGCAGGGCATCGTCGACGTTGCCCGCGGCGACCCGGCAGCCAAGGACCTGACCATCGCGATGAGCGGCAGCGCCGACGGCGCCACCGTGCTGGCCGACGTGGTGCGGGTCGAGCAGGTCGTCATGAACCTGCTCAGCAATGCCGTGAAATTCACCCCCAAGTTCGGGCGCATCGAGGCACGCCTGTCGCGCGAGGACGGCTTCGTGCGCATCGACGTGATCGACAACGGCCAGGGCATCGCGCCGACCTTCCTGCCGCACGTGTTCGACATGTACGGGCAGAGCATGTCGGTGACCACGCGCTCCAAGGGTGGCCTCGGCATCGGCCTGGCGCTGGTGCGCGAGATCGTCGGCCTGCACGGGGGCCGCGTCGAGGCGGCTTCGGACGGCATCGGCAAGGGCGCCCGCTTCACGCTGTGGCTGCCGCTGCTGGACAGCAAGGCGGCGCCGCTGCCCGGCGCCGCGGCCGACGACGACGAGGGCATGGCCGGGCTGCGTATCCTGCTGGTGGACGACATGGAAGACATGCTGCACGTGTTCCAGTCGCTGCTGGAAATGAGTGGCGCCACCGTGTTCGCGGCGACCGGCGCGCTGCAGGGGCTGGACATCCTCGCGCGCGAGGACATCGACCTGCTGATCTCGGACATCTCGATGCCGGAAATCGACGGCTATGAATTCCTGCGCCGCGCGCATGCGTTGCCGAAGTATGCGCAGCTGCCGGCGGTGGCGATCACCGGCATGCGGCGCGACGCCGACATCGCCGACGCGCGCGAGGCCGGATTCTCGGCGCACCTGGGCAAGCCGGTGTCGGTGGAGCGCTTGAATGCGGTGGTGCGGGAATTGCTGCCGCGGCGGCGGAAGGGGGCTTGACGGCAGCGTCAAGCGGAGCTGGCGGCCGTAAAACCGTCGCCCCTGCCTGCGCAGGGGCGACGTTCGCGTGTCAGCGCAACGACCAGGCGCTAACGGAATGCGATCTCAACGCGACATCTTCAACATGGCCGGATACCCCACATCCTCGGTCGCCTTCTTGAGGCCGGCCACCGTCGTCTGCGCATCGTCATACACGATCACCGCTTCGCGCTTTTCGTAGCTGACCTTGACCTTGGCCACCCCCGGCACCTTGCTCAGCGCCGCCTTGATCGTGATCGGGCAGGTCGCGCAATCCATGGTCGGCACGTTCAGCGACACCGTCTGCTGCTTGGCGAACGCGCAATGCGGCGCGGCGAGGAGGGTGGCAAGCAGCGGCAGGGCAAGGAGGGATTTGGTCATCATGGCATCCAGGGTTTAATAGAACAGCGGTGCAAACTGGGGGAAACTCAGCAGCAGGGCGATCAGCAGCGCGCACACGACGAACACGCGGCGCGCCACCGGACGGGTGGTAGCGCAGCTGCCGTCTTCGCCGGGTGCATCTCCTATCTTGCAGGCCGCGGCCGGTTTGAACAGCAGCCAGCCGGCCCAGCCGAGCGCGCCGATGCAGACCGCGATCGCGTACGGCGTCACCGGCTTCATCGCCACCAGCATCGACATCCAGGCCCCGGTGATCCCGACCAGCACCAGCACCAGCGGCAGCACGCAGCAGGTCGAGGCCAGCAGCGACGCCACCACGGCCAGCGCGACCAGGCGGCCGGCCTTGCGTTCGCTGCCGGCGCCGGAATTCGACACAGTCACTGGATCGGGGCGGGACATCGTCTGTTGCAATCTCAGATCGAACGCGAGGTGATCGTGTACTTGAACGCGTCCGGGTTCAGGGAATCGTAGGCTTCGCCGCGGTTCTCGGCCTGCGGATACATCAGGAAGCCGACCTTGCCGATGACCTTCGAGTCCTCCAGGCGCACGTCGTGGCCGAAGTTGTAGCCCATCCAGTTGCCTTCCCAGCCGCCGAACAGCGCCTTGCGCACCGGCGCCACGACCGGATGGTCCGGATCCTTGATCCACTCGGCGGTTTCCTGGCGCATCACCTTGGTGACGTCGGCCGGGTCCATCGCGACCCAGCCGTGGCGCTTCAGGTAGACCTCGGCGCGGCAGTGCTGGGCGCCCTGCAGCGCGGCCGGCTTGCCGCCCAGCTCGCGGTAGCCGAAGGCACTCGGGGCAATGCGCACGCCGTAGACGTCGCGTGCCGGCACGCCGACGGCGCGGCACAGCCCGACGAACAGGCCGTTCAGGTCGGCGCACTTGCCGCTCAGGTTCGCGGTCTCCAGCATGGTCTTGATGTCGCCGAGGCCGCAGCCCTTGACCTTCGGCTCGCGGAAGGTGTTCAGCAGGATCCAGTCGTAGATGCGCTGGACCTTGTCTTCGTCGGTGCGCGCGCCCGCCACGATCTGGTTGGCGGTCTTCAGCACGATGCCGTCGAGCGGCATCAGGTCGGTCGGGCGCAGCCACAGGCGCAGGTCTTCGGCAGACTCGCTGCCCGGGGTGGCCTTCTTCCAGTCCTCGCCGCGGTCGCGGGTCTGCACGCGCGACACCACTTCCAGCATCGGCGGGGCCGAGCCGTCGAATTGCGCGATCAGGTACTTGGCGCCGTAGCGGCCGTCGTTGCCGACCTTGACGCTCTTGGCGTTGCCGGTCCAGTTGTTGGACAGCGTGCGCTGCCAGTCGGTATCGAGCGCCGGCAGCGGCACCCACACCGTCGACGGCCCCTCGGCGCGCTGCAGGCTCACCTGGGTCACCACCTCGTAGCTCTTCCACTCGCCCGGCTTCGGATCGAAGTGGCGTTCTTGCGCCGCCGCGGCGGTCTGGGCCAGCAGGGTGCGCGGCAGGGCGCTTGCCAGCAGCAGGCCGCCGGCGGCTTTCAGGACGGTGCGGCGGAGGTGGTTGGTGTCAGTCATGCTCGTTTTTTCCTTGGTTATTAGTCGTGCAATGTAGTCGTGCAAAGATTCGGTGTCGCCTGCGCTGTCGTCGGGCCGCGACTGCCCCGGTCATTCCGCCAGCAGGGCGTCGATGCCGCGCTGCAGGCCGGTGTCGCCGGCGTCGACCTCGCCGGCGCTGCGCCAGCGCGCCCGGCCCTGGCGGTCGACCAGGATCGTGGTCGGCATCACGCCGGCGGTCCAGGCCTTGAACATCTCGCCGGAGCGGTCGCGCAGGATCGGATAGGGGATGCCGCGCGCACCGCTGAAGTCCTTGATGGTGTCCAGCGATTCCTT
>JAKOOD010000097.1 GCA_022701635.1 Burkholderiaceae bacterium
CCCGGCTTGAAGCGGTAGCGGTGCAGGCCGACGCGCTCGCTGGCGGTCAACTCGACGTCGACGTCGTTGTCGAGCAGCTTGACGCTGTAGTAGCCCGGCTCGGCATGCTCGTCCTTGTGCGAGAAGCGCGAGCGGTAGCCGCTGAACGGGCGTTCCGGATAGCCCGGGTCGAGCTTCAGCTCGTCGCCGGTCGGCATCAGGAGCACGTCGCCGAGGTCCGAATGGCCGGCGCCCGAGAAGTGGGTATGCGAAAAGCCGAGGATCGAATCGTCTTCGTAGCGGTAGCCGGCGGCCCACGGATAGCTCTGCTTGAAGTGGCGCACCTGGGTGTCCGGGCTCAGCTGGATCATGCCGAAGGGGCGGGTGGCGCCCGGGAAGGTATGGCCGTCGCCGCCGGTGCCGATGAAGACGTTGACTTCGGCGGCCTTGCTGCCGGCGGGGGCGGCGTGGGCAAAGCCGGCGCACAGGGTTGCGGCGGCCAGCGCGATGGCACCGAGGGTGGGACGAGAAATCATGCGGGCTCCAGGCATCGAAATATCAAGGTAGAAACATAGCCTGAAAAGTTTGATGCAGGCAATAGAGAGACGATTTAGGCGCCGTATTTAGCGCCGCTAGTAAACAAGGCCACAGCAAGGCCACGGCGCAGGGCACGGTGCCGGCCTGCGATCCCTCATGCATAATGCCGGGTTGATCGAACAGCGCCGACCAGGAGAGCGAAATGCAACCGGAAGCGATTCAGATACGCCCGATGGGCGAAGACCAGCTGGCCGCCGTGCTGGCGGTGCAGGCGGCCTGCTATCCGCCCGCGATGCGGGAACCGGCGGACGTGGTGCTGGCGCGCCTGCGCGCGGCGCCGGCGACCACGCTGGTGGCTTGCGCCGGCGATGCGGTGTGCGCCTACCTGTTCGCCTATCCCTCGCTGCTGGGCTCGGTCACGGCGCTGGAGGCACCGTTCATGCCGGCGGCAAGGCCGGACACGCTCTACCTGCACGACCTGGCGGTGGCGCCACGGGCGCTCGGCCGCGGCCTGGCGCGGCGCCTGGCGCAGCATCTGCTGGACGCGGCGGCCGGCGAGGGCTTGCGGCACGCGGCGCTGGTGTCGGTGCAGGACACCCGGCGCTTCTGGGAAGGCCTGGGTTTCGAGGCCGATGCCGGACGAGCCCCTTGCGCCGCACTGGCGACCTATCCGGGCCACGCGCTCTACATGACGAGACGCTTGCCCGCATCCTCGGCGGCCTGAACCAGCCGTCGGCGCCGAGAACCGTTGACGCCTTGTTAAAACCCATTAATCGGATGCTAAAAGCTTGCAGTTTTTGCGCCGACTTTTCGCAACAAAACAATGTGTTGCCGCATTTCGACGGTCCATTGTCGAAGATTCTGCGCTAATATTGACGTACGGAAATAATTTATGTAAAGAGACTGGCCGTCATGAAACGACATACTGCGGGCTTCACGCTGATCGAACTGATGATCGTGGTTGCGATCATCGGCATCCTGGGCGCCATCGCCATTCCAGCGTACGGCAATTACGTGATGCGCGCGCGCCTGACCGAGGCCTTTACCGGCCTGGCATCGGTGCAGACCAGCGCCGAGGAATACTGGTCGAACAAGCATACCTATGTCGGCTTCGACCAGGACACGCCCGCGCGCATGCCGCCGGAGGGCCAGAATTTCACCTTCAGCTTGAGTGGCGCCACCGATTCCGCCTATACCGTGACCGCCACCGGACGCGCCAAGGCCACCGGCTTCACCTATACCATCGACCAGGGCGGCAAGCGCGGCACGGTCGCGCCGGCCGATTGGGGTAGCAGCACCAGTTGCTGGATCGACCGCAAGGGTGGCCAGTGCGTCCAGTAAGGCCAGCCGGCAGCGCCGGCTTCACCTTCATCGAGATGGCCCTGGTGCTGGTCATCTCCGGCATCGTGCTGGCCATCGGCGTGCCGAGCATGTCGAACTGGATCCTGGCGCGCAAGGCGGTCGACGCCGCCGGCTTCTACAAGGACGGCCTGGCGATGGCGCGCAGCCAGGCGCTGTCGCACAACAGCGCCAGCCGCCTGGTCCTGGTCGACAACGCCAACGGCCAGATGGACTGGCGCGTCGACATCTGCTTCCCGACCGATTCTGAGCCGTGCACCGACAGCACCGGGTCGTGGTCGAGCCCGACCGCGGCCGCTTCCGGCGACCCCGAGTCGCCGGGTGGTTTTCGCTCGCTGCAGCGCAGCGCGTCGAACCTGCCGCCGTCGAACGCGATGGTCAGCAGCGTGCTGGCTGAAGGTGCCGACGAGGTGTACTTCACGCCGCTGGGCTGGGTCGACGGCCGCATGTCGCCGCGCATCAGCCGCATCCAGCTGGCGCCCTCGGCCCGCCGCAGCGGCGCCTTCCGGCCGGTTGCCGTGGCGCTGACGCTGGCGGGAATCGCCACCATCTGCAATCCCGATCCTGCCGACTTCTCTCCCAAGAAATGTCCACCGCAATGATCGCACACCGATTCCGCATTCCCCGCCGGCGCCAGGCCGGCATCGCCCTGCTGGAGGCGCTGGTGGCCGTGGTGCTGCTCGGCGTCGGCCTGCTGGGCATCGTCGGCCTGCAGGCGCGTTCGTACTCGGCGCTGGCCGACACCAGCATGCGCGCGGAAGCCACCATGGCCGCCGACAAGCTGCTCGGCGCGATGGCGGCCGACCAGGCCAACCTGGGGAGCTATGCGATGACCATGCGCGGCACGCCGGGCAGCAGCCTGGGGCCGTGGTACGAAGAAACCCGACGCCAGATCCCGAACGCCGGCATCGGCGTGGAAGTGGCGCCGGTCGCGGGCACCACCCGCACCCGGGTCACGATCACGATCGCCTGGGCGCGCAAGGCCAATACCGCCGCCAACCAGCACGTCATCACTTCCTATCTCGCCACCGCCACATGACGCCCAAGTTCCTGCGCCGCAGCGGCGGCTTTTCCCTTGTCGAGCTGATGGTCAGCGTGGCCGTCGGCATGCTGGCGCTCACGTTTGCGGTGCGCATGGTGGCCGGCTCCGAAAAGAGCCGCGAGACCGAGCTGGGCGGCTCCGATTCGATGCAGAACGGGATGGTGGCGCTGTTCTCGATGAGCGGGGACGCCAACCAGGCCGGCTTCGGCCTGAACGATTCGATCCTGTCCGGCTGCGA
>JAKOOD010000123.1 GCA_022701635.1 Burkholderiaceae bacterium
ACCGTCGTGCGGCGGCCCTGCCGGGGTCGGCCCATCCAGGCCCGGTACACCGGGCCTGGATCTACCGAAACTTTGATCAGCGAAACCGCGTTGCGCGCCGTCGCCAGGTGTCCAGTCGCCACCCCGCGCCTGGCTGGCGGCGGCATCGGCACCCGGTGCGGCACCGGCCGGCGCATCGGCCTGGCCGGCCGCAAGCACAGGATTGGCACAGGTGGCGGCGAAGCAGGCGGCCAGCAGCGCTGCCGCTGAATGACGGGTAAAACGGCGAGAAAATGTCATGTTCCACATCCTTGTTGATTCAGGAACGCCATTCTCATCGTGCGCCTTGTTAATTAGTGTTAGCCCTGTGTAAATTGGGGTAAAGACAAGTCCGGCAGCGCCGCCTCGGGTGTCGGGTTTGCTAAGATGCGAGCATGAACCAAGTGCTGTTAATTGACGACGATACCGAACTGGTCGGGATGTTCACGGAATACCTGGAGCAGGAAGGTTTCCGCGTGGCCTGTGCCCACGATGGCGAAACCGGTGCCCGTGAAGCCCTGTCCGGCCAGTACGCCATCGCCATCCTCGACGTGATGATGCCGCGCATGAACGGCATCGACACCCTGCGCCGCATCCGCGCCGCCAGCCGCATGCCGGTGCTAATGCTGACCGGCCGCGGCGACGACGCCGACCGCATCCTCGGCCTCGAGCTGGGTGCCGACGACTACGTGGCCAAGCCCTGCACACCGCGCGAACTGACGGCGCGCGTGCGCGCCATCCTGCGCCGCACCCAGGGCTCGCCCAATGACGGCCCCGGCATCACGCTCACGGTCGGCAAGCTCACCATGCTGCCCGAGCAGCGCCGCGCCACCTGGGACGGCAGCGCGCTGGAACTCACCAGCACCGAATTCAACCTGCTCGAAGTCCTGGCGCGCAACGCCGGGCGTCCGGTCAGCAAGAACGACCTGTCCGAGCAAGGCCTGGGGCGGCCGCTGGCGCGCTTCGACCGCAACATCGACGTCCACCTGAGCAGCCTGCGCCACAAGCTGGGCACCCTGTCCGACGGCCGCTCCTGCCTGCAGACCGTCTACCGTCTCGGCTACCAGCTGATCCGCGAGTAGCGATGGGCCGGCTGTTCTGGAAATTCTTCCTGTGCATCCTGTTGGCCCAGGTGGCTGCCACCATCGGCACGCTCGCCACGGTCTGGCTGCGCGACCAGACACGTAATCGCAACGTCGAGGCCGCCCTCGACGTCGGCCCGCCGGGCATGATGATGCTGGACGCGGCGCGCGCCACGCTGCGCCATGCGGGCGTCGACGGCCTGCGCGACCTGGCCGGCAGCAGCCGCCGCATGCGCCTGTACGTACTGGATGCGCAAGGCCGCGAACTGCTGGGCCGCCCGGTGGCTGCCAAGCTGCGCGAGGAAGTCACGCGCAACCTCGGCGACGACAATCCGGCGCGCGCGGTGGCCCAGCTGACCGGCCCCGACGGACGCAAGTACATCGCCTTCGCTTCGCGCATCCCGCGCAGCGCCCCGGACGCGATCCTGCAGGATGCGGCGCGCATCGAAGCCGGCGGCGGCGCCATCGGCACCGCGGCGCCGATCGGCCCAATGGGCGGCGGCATGGATGGCCGTATGGACGGCGCCAATCGCGGCGGACAAGGCTCGCACATGGGGCCGGGGCCGGGGCCGGGCGGGATGGGCGGTTTCGGTTTCCCGCCGCACGTCGGACGCTGGTTCGGGATCGCCGCCGCGACGCTGGCCAGCCTGCTGTTCGCCGCCCTGCTCGCCTGGTACTTCTCGCGTCCGATCCGGGCGCTGCGCAACGCCTTCGAATCGGCCGCCGCCGGCGACCTGGCGCCGAAATTCGCCAGCGCCCGCTCGCGCGTCGGCGGCGACGAGCTGGCCGAACTGGGCCAGGACTTCGACCGCATGAGCGCGCGCCTGCTGACCTTGATGGAGGGCCAGCGCCGCCTGCTGCACGATGTCTCGCACGAATTACGCTCGCCGCTGGCGCGCCTGCAGGCGGCGATCGGCCTCGCGCACCAGCAGCCGGACAAGATCCAGCCTTCGCTCGAACGCATCGAGCGCGAGAGCGTGCGCATGGACCGCCTGGTCGGCGAACTGCTGACGCTGTCGCGGCTGGAAGCGTCGACCACGCTGCCGGCCTGCGAGCCGGTCGACCTGGTCGAGATGATCGACCAGATCGCCGACGACGCCCGCTTCGAGGCCGGCGCCCGCATCCAGGTGCATGCGCCGGCACCGGTGACGGTGCGCGGTGCCCCGGACCTGCTATGGAGCGCGGTGGAAAACATCGTGCGCAACGCCGTCAAGCACGGCGGCGCCGACAGCGACGTCGAGGTCGAGCTGCGCGGCGAGAACGGCGAGGCCGACATCGACGTGCTCGACCGCGGTCCCGGCATCGCGCCCGAACACCTGGGCGAGATCTTCGAACCCTTCTTCCGCTCGAATCCGACCATGAACAACGTCGACGGCCACGGCCTGGGCCTGGCGATCGCGAAGCGCGTGGTCGACAGCCACGGCGGACGCATCACCGCGGCCAACCGTATCGGCGGCGGCCTGCGGGTGACGATCACGCTGCCGTTGGCGGTGGCGCCGCCGGCCTGAGCGGATCAGAGCGCCGGCGGTGTCCCGCGCCGGGCCCGGACCCGGCGCGCCAGGCCCACCAGGCCAAGCCCCACCAGCGCCATGCTGCCGGGCTCGGGCACCTGGCGGAACACGCCGGTCGCACCCGAGCACGCCGTCCACGGCGCGCAGCCGGCCCACGTCATGCCGGCGTCGCTGTTGGCGTTGGTGACGGTGAACAGGCTGCCGACGCTGTCCATGAAAACATGGCTCTCGATACCGATCGCCTTGAAATTCCCGGACAGCGTCAGGTCGTCCTCGAACACGATATCCATGTCGAGCAATTCGCCTTCGCCGAACGGCCGCTCGGTCGGCAAGTAGGAAACCGGCTGCGCCAGTCCGGGGAAGGTGTAATGAAAGGCGACCAGTCCGGTATTCGGCAAGAACTGGTACTGGCGCGCCCTCACGTGCACGGCGCCGGCGTCGAAGGCGGCGTCGGTGAATTCCATGCGCAAGGTAATGTTGAAAGGCGCGGCATTGTTATTACCCTGCCACTCGTAGACGACGTTGGCCTGGCTGCTGGCATGGAAGGACAACGCGGCGAGCGCACAGGTGATCAGTTTCTTCATAAGTCACTTTTTTACAGTAAGCATCTTTCACAAGCACAACTTATGCCATTCGCGTTCTTATCAGCAATTTCAAGGACTTACGGCAAGGGCCGTGCCGCAGGCTGGCGTGTCTGTAAAGTATCCCGACATTGACATATTGTGAACATCAGCGCCCGTACCAGTAGCGGGCGTGAACGGCGCGGTAGCTGTCGATGGCGACGGCGTCGCCGGCCTCGATCGTGAGCGCACCCGCGAGGTCGGTCCGCAGGCGTTCGATCCCGAGCGCACCGTAGCGTTCATCGACCTCCTTCTTGGGGTGGCGATAGCGGTTGCGCCACCCCACCTGGAAGATCCCGACGCTGGGCCGCACCG
>JAKOOD010000135.1 GCA_022701635.1 Burkholderiaceae bacterium
GTGATCGTCACCCTGCACCTGCTGTTCGGCATGACCATGCTGGCGATGGCGGTCTGGCTCGGCGGCCGCGAAGACAAGCTGCTGGCGCCGCCGGCCGCCGCCGACCCGCGCGCGCTGCAGGTGCTGCGCCGCCTGCGTCCGCTGGCCTGGCTGTCGGGTGCGGTGCTGCTGGTGCAGCTGGCGCTGGGCGGCTGGGTCAGCACCAATTACGCCACGCTGGCTTGCAACGATTTCCCGCTGTGTAACGGCCAGCTGGTGCCGGCAATGGACTTCGAACACGGCTTCACGCTGTGGCGCGCGCTCGGCAAGACCGCCGCCGGCCACTACATCCCGTTCGCGGCCCTGACCGCGATCCACTGGGTGCACCGTAATTTCGCGGCCGTCGTGGTGCTGGTGCTGTGCTTCACGGCCTGGCGCGCCTGGCGCATCCCCGGCCTGCACACCACCGCGCGCAACATGGTGCTGGTGGTGATCGCCCAGGCGCTGACCGGCATCGCCACCGTGTTCCTGAACTTCCCGCTGGTGATCGCGGTGTTGCACAACGCCGGGGCGGCGCTCCTCGTCCTGCTGGTGACCATGTTAAACTACAAGGTACAGCATCAACTCGACCTGGCGCCCCGCTTGTCCCGACGACAGACCCCGGCGCCTGCGAGCCATTCATGATTACCCAGACCGCCACCCACAAACCACCCAACCGGATCGCACAATACTGGGCGCTGACCAAGCCGCGCGTTACCCAGCTGGCCGTCTTCTGCGCCGTGATCGGCATGTTCCTGGCCACCGACGGCTTCCCGGGCTGGCACGTGCTGGTCTGGGGCACGATCGGCATCTGGCTGCTGGCCGGCGCCGCCTTCGCCGTCAACTGCCTGATCGAAGCCGAGATCGACGCCCGCATGGCCCGCACCGCGCGCCGCGCCACCGCCATGGGGGAACTCAGCACCACCCAGACCCTGATCTTTTCCGCCATCATCGGCGGCCTCGGCATGGGCGTGCTGTACACCATGGTCAACCCGCTGACGATGTGGCTCACCTTCGTCACCTTCGTCGGCTATGCGCTGATCTACACGATCCTCCTGAAACCCAATACGCCGCAGAACATCGTCATCGGCGGCCTGTCCGGCGCCATGCCGCCAGCGCTGGGCTGGGCCGCGGTCGCGGGCGAGGTGCCGATGCAAGCCTGGCTGCTGGTCCTGATCATCTTCGTCTGGACTCCGCCGCACTTTTGGGCGCTGGCGATGTACCGGCGCGACGACTACGTGCGCTCCGGCCTGCCGATGATGCCGGTCACGCACGGTATGGCCTACACCGGCCTGCAGGTCTGGCTGTACTCGATCGCGCTGGCCGCCTGCACGCTGCTGCCGTTCGCGGTGGGCATGAGCGGCCTGTTCTACCTGGCGGCGGCGATCGCGCTGAATGCCGTGTTCCTGCGCTATGGCTGGCTGATCCACAAGCACTACAGCGACCAGATCGCGCGCAAGGCCTTCGCCTGGTCGATCGTCTACCTATCGCTGTTGTTCGCGGCGCTGCTGGTCGACCACTACCTCAAACAGTACCTGAGCTTCTGATATGAAAAAACTGCTGCCCGCCTTGCTGATCGCCGCCGCCCTCGGTGTCTCCCTGACTGCGTGCGACAAGATGCCGGGCAAGCCGCCGGGGAAGGCGGCCGCCTCGGCCGCGCAGCAGGGCTTCCAGAACACCGACATCACCGGCATCGACTACGCCAAGAACTTCACGCTGACCGACCACACCGGCAAGCCGCGCGCCCTGGCCGACTTCAAGGGCAAGGTGGTGGTCATGTTCTTCGGCTACACCCAGTGTCCGGACGTGTGCCCGACCACGATGGCCGAGATGGCCGGCGTGATGCAGAAACTGGGGCCGCAGGCCGACCAGGTGCAGGTCCTGTTCGTCACCCTCGACCCCGAGCGCGACACCCAGGAACTGCTCGCGTCCTACGTGCCGGCCTTTGATAAACGCTTCATCGGCCTGCGCGGCACGCCCGACCAGACGGCCAAGGTGGCCAAGGACTTCAAGGTGTTCTACGCCAAGGTAGCGGGCAAGGAGCCCGGCAGCTATACCATCGACCACACCGCCGGCAGCTACGTGTTCGACCGCGAAGGCCGGCCGCGCCTGTTCATCCGCCATGCCGGCGGCGCCGATCCTATCGTCCACGACATTCGTCAGTTATTATCCTGACAGGGCGCCATCCGGCGCATCGATCGGAACGATCCGCGCCGCATGGACCCAAGACCGAACCCTGCCCAGGGACGCAACTACCCCCGCGCCGCCGCCATCCTGCTGCTGACGCTCGGCTGCCTGTACGTGCTGCGCCCCTTCCTGGCCGCGATCCTGTTCGCGGCCGCCGTCGTCATCTCGTCCTGGCCCCTGTATCTCAGGCTGCTACAGCACATGCGCGGGCGCCGCACGCCGGCCGCCCTCACCATGACGCTGAGCCTGACGCTGTTGGTGATCATCCCGTTGGCGCTGGTCGCCTGGAACCTGGCCGATAACATCGCCGGCGCCTTCGAGCAGGTCAGGGGCGCGCTCAACCACGGCGAACTGCTGCCGCCGCAATGGGTGCGCGACATCCCGCTGCTCGGCGAGCAGATCGACGCCTACCTGCGGCAGCTGGTCGCCAGCCGCGACAGCATGATGGAACTGGCCCAGCGCCTGGTCGAACCGGCGCGCCGCGCGCTGCTGGCCGGCGGCCTGATGCTCGGCACCGGCGTCGTGCAGCTGAGCCTTGCCGCCTTCGTCAGCTTCTTCTTCTACCGCGACGGCGCCGCCCTGAACGCCGTCATCGCCGCGGCCACGCGCCGCATCATGGGCGAAGAAGCCGAAGCGGTCAGCGGCATCGTCAGCCAGACCGTGCGCGGCGTCATGTACGGCCTGCTCGGCACCGCGCTGGCCCAGGGCCTGGTGGCGGCGCTCGGCTTCGCCATCGCCGGGGTGCCGGCG
>JAKOOD010000145.1 GCA_022701635.1 Burkholderiaceae bacterium
GCTCGCGCACCCGCTTGCCCCACCACACCTCGTTGTTGGCGTTCAGCAGGATGATGCCGACGTTGGGGCGAAACCCTTCACGATCGAGCATGATTCACCTCGAAACTTTCTGCCAGCCTCGCTCTTACATTTTTACTTACAAATCCGGACACCCTGCCAAACCGACTGCGCGTTGCATTTTGATCTGCGATGCGCGCTGTCCTCACGCACAGCTGCGCTTCCCACACTGAGCGTGCCTATCAAAACTGCTGCCGCCCGCTACGGTTTTTCAGGGTGTCATTCAAGCATGTGTGTCGTTCTCAGGCACAGGAAGAACGCCAAGCACCACTTGTTTCGGACCCATTTGTATAAAGATTGGATGCATCGGCCAGCTAATCCTTTAAAATTAAGGTCGATTATAACCCTCTCTTTTTAAAAAGAATTCATCGATATGCGTGCCTCACGATTTTTTATTTCAACTCTCAAAGAAGCGCCTTCCGACGCCGAGATCGTCAGCCACAAGCTGATGATGCGTGCCGGGATGATCAAGCGCCTGGGCTCCGGCATCTATACCTACATGCCGGTGGGCCTGCGCATCATCCGTAAAGTCGAGGCCATCATCCGCGAAGAGATGAATAAAGCCGGCGCAATCGAGTTGCTGATGCCCGTGGTACAGCCTGCCGAACTGTGGCAAGAGACTGGCCGCTGGGACAAGATGGGGCCTGAGCTGATGCGCGTCAAGGATCGCCATGGCCGCGACTTCGCGATCCAGCCGACCTCGGAAGAAGTCGTCACCGACGTCGTGCGCAGCGAGATCAAGAGCTATCGCCAGCTGCCCCTGAACTTCTATCACATCCAGACCAAGTTCCGCGACGAGCGCCGTCCTCGCTTCGGCCTGATGCGCGGCCGCGAGTTCACGATGAAGGATGCCTATTCCTTCGACCGCGACGTCGCCGGCATGCAGCTGTCCTACCAGACCATGTTCGATGCCTACGTCCGGATCTTCACCCGCTTCGGCCTGAAGTTCCGCGCGGTGGCGGCCGACAACGGCGCCATCGGCGGCACCGGTTCGCATGAATTCCACGTGATCGCCAGCACCGGCGAAGACGCGCTGGTGTACTGCCCGACCTCGGATTACGCGGCCAACATGGAAGCGGCCGAAGCGCTCGCCCTCACCGGCGAACGCGCCGCCGCCGCCCAGGAACTCACCAAGGTCTCGACGCCGAACACCACCAAGTGCGAGCAAGTGGCCAAGCTGCTCGGCATCGGCCTGGACAAGACCGTGAAATCGATCGCGCTGACCGTCGAAAAAGACGTCGACGGCAAACAGGTCAAGGAAAACTGGCTGCTGCTGCTGCGCGGCGACCATGAACTGAACGAAGTCAAGGTTTCGAAAGTCCCGGGCCTGAAGGACTTCCGCTTCGCCACCGAAGCCGAGATCCTGGAAGCCTACGGCAGCGTGCCGGGCTACCTCGGTCCGATCCATACCAAGCAGCCGGTCAGCATCGTGGCCGACCGCACCGTCGCCAACATGGCCGATTTCGTGTGCGGCGCCAACGAAGCCGAGTACCACCTGACTGGCGCCAACTGGGGCCGCGACCTCGCCGAGCCGGTCGTCGCCGACCTGCGCAACGTGGTCGAAGGCGACGCTTCGCCGGACGGCAAGGGCGTGCTGGCGATCGAGCGCGGCATCGAAGTGGGCCACGTGTTCCAGCTCGGGACCGCCTATTCGGCCGCGATGAACGCCGTCTACCTGGACGAGAAGGGCCAGCCGGCACCGATGCAGATGGGCTGCTACGGCATCGGCGTGACCCGCATCCTGGGCGCCGCGATCGAGCAGAACTTCGACGACAAGGGCATCGTCTGGCCGGACGCGATCGCGCCGTTCGAAATGGTGCTGTGCCCGATGGGCTATGACCGCAGCGAACTGGTCAAGGCGGAAACCGACCGCCTGTACGCCGAACTGCAGGCAGCCGGCGTCGACGTCATCGTCGACGACCGCGGCCTGCGTCCGGGCGCCATGTTCGCCGACTGGGAACTGCTGGGCGTGCCGCACCGCGTGGTGATCGGCGAGCGCGGCCTCAAGGAAGGCAACCTGGAATACCAGGGCCGCCGCGATACCGAGGCGACCGCCGTCGCCGCCGCCGGCATGGTCGGCTTCATCAAGGACAAGCTGGCCAAGTGATGCGTTCGGTTTTTTCTCGCCACCTCGCGGCCGGGTTGGGTGCCGCATGGTTTGCCGCTGCGCTGCTGAGCGGCGGGCAGGCCATGGCCGGCAACCAGAAGGAAGAAGCGATGGCCGATTCGGTCCGGCTGGCGCTCGAGCGTGCCATCAGCGACAGCCGTCCGCCGAAACCGGTGTTCCGTGACGAGGCGGGGCGCCTGCGCTACCAGCAGTGGTTCGATGCCACCGCGGCGCGCCTCAAGCGCCGCCTGCCGGACGAGCAGGTGCGCCGCGAGTTCCTCGAAGCCGCCTGGTACGAATCGACCCGTGCCGGCCTCGATCCGGCCATGGTGATGGGCCTGATCCAGGTCGAATCGGCCTACCGCAAGTACGCGGTGTCGATCGCCGGCGCGCGCGGCTACATGCAGGTGATGCCGTTCTGGACCAAGGTGATCGGCGACGCCAACCGCCGTGCGCTGTTCGACATGCAGACCAACCTGCGTTACGGCTGCTCGATCCTGCGCATGTACATCGACATGGAAGGCGGCAACCTGTATTTGGCGCTGGGCCGCTACAACGGCAGCCGCGGCCGGCCGGAGTATCCGAATGCGGTGCTGGCGGCGTGGAAGAACTGGGAACATAAGCCGGAAGAGAGCATCGCGCGCGCGATCGCGTCGCGCTGATTGGTGTTGGCGATATCGTAGGGTGGGCTCCCCGAGCCCACGCGGACGTTTGCATCATGCCGGCTTCGGCTTCGGCTTCGGCGTGGGCACAGGGTGCCCACCCTACGGTGCATCGGACATCGGCAGCCAGCAAAAGCAAAAAGCCCCGGCAAACCGGGGCTTTTTCGTATCTTGGCTGGGGCACAGCCTGCATCTTTTTATTTGAGGTGATCCGAGATCAGTTTGGTCATTTCGAACATCGAGACCTGGGCCTTGCCGCCGAAGACGGCTTTCAGCTTGTCGTCGGCATTGATCATGCGACGGTTTGCGGCATCCTGCAGGTCCTGCTTCTTGATGTATTCCCAGACTTTCTTGGTCACTTCGGTGCGCGGCAGCGGTTTGGTGCCGACGACTTCGGCCAGCGTTGCCGACGGGGTCATTTCCTTCATGAAGGCGGCGTTGGGCTTGCGCGCAGCGGCCGGCTTCTTGGCTGCCGCGGCAGTTGCTTTTGGTGCTGCTGCTTTGGCAGGAGCTGCTGCCTTTTTAGCTGCCGGCTTCGCCGCTGCAGCCGGCTTCGCGGCCGCCTTCTTTGCAGGCGCTGCGGTGGTTTTTTTGGCTGTTGCCATCTTCGAGCCTCCTAATCGGAACACATGGATAATTGCGCTATTGATCGCACGGCTTATATTGGTAGGGTTTTAGTGTTCGTGCAAGTCTTTTTCGAAATTTTTTCACTCTGACAAGCATGAAAATGGCAGGATGTGTTACCAACCTCGCCTTAGAGTGAAAAACGCGCCTTTTCGGGCGTAAAAAAGCCGTGCAAAGCTGGCTTTGCACGGCTTATATATAGACTCCCATAGGCTCCCGCCTGGGCGTCGAAGAGGATCAGCGCATACCGGGCATCATGCCCTTCATCCCGCGCATCATCTTCATCATGCCGCCGCCCTTGAGCTTCTTCATCATCGTGTTCATCTGCTCGTACTGGTTCAGCATGCGGTTCACTTCCTGGACCTGCACGCCGGCGCCGGCGGCGATGCGGCGCTTGCGGTTGGCCTTGATCAGGTCCGGCTTGGCGCGCTCCAGCGGCGTCATCGAATCGATGATGCCGCACATGCGGCGCACCTGCTTCTCGGCCTGGTCCATATTGGCGCCGGCCGCGGCTTGCTGGAACTGTGCCGGCAGCTTGTCCATCAGGCCGGCCATGCCGCCCATCTTCTTCATCTGGGTGAGTTGGGCCTTGAAGTCGTTCATGTCGAACTTGCCGCCCGACTTGATCTTGTTGGCCATGTCGGCCGCGGCCTGCATGTCCACGCCCTTGCGCGCTTCCTCGACCAGCGCCAGGATGTCGCCCATGCCCAGCACGCGGTTCGCCATGCGGGCCGGATCGAAGGCTTCCAGGCCGTCCAGCTTTTCCGAGACGCCGGCGAACTTGATCGGCTTGCCGGTCACGTGGCGCACCGACAGCGCCGCACCGCCGCGCGAGTCGCCATCGAGCTTGGTCAGGATCACGCCGGTCAGGGGCAGGGCGTCGTTGAAGGCCTTCGCGGTGTTGATCGCATCCTGGCCGACCATGGCGTCGACCACGAACAGGGTCTCGATCGGCTTGACGGCCGCATGCACCGCGGCGATCTCCTGCATCATCGCTTCGTCGATCGCCAGGCGGCCGGCGGTGTCGATGATCAGGACGTCGTGGTAGTGCTTTTTCGCCCAGTCGAGCGCATTCAGGGCGATGTCGACCGGCTTGTCGCTGGCGGTGGAGGGGAAGAAGTCGGCGCCGACCTGCTTGGTGACCGACTCCAGCTGCGCGATTGCGGCCGGACGATACACGTCGGCCGACACGGTCAGCACCTTCTTCTTCTGCTCCTTGAGGTACTTGGCCAGTTTGCCGGTGGTGGTGGTTTTACCCACACCCTGCAGGCCGGCCATCAGGATGATCGCCGGCGGCTGCTGCGCGAACGAGAGCTGCGACGCCTCG
Source organism: Burkholderiaceae bacterium (assembly GCA_022701635.1). Classification (GTDB taxonomy): domain Bacteria; phylum Pseudomonadota; class Gammaproteobacteria; order Burkholderiales; family Burkholderiaceae_D; genus Telluria; species Telluria phyllosphaerae. Next base: position 4,778 of record JAKOOD010000145.1, read on the forward strand.
GGGCCGAGGTCGGCGCCCATCAGGGCCGCCAGTTCCTTCTGCACCACGCCGACCAGGGCCTGGCCCGGCGACAGCGAACCGATGACCTCTTCGCCCAGCGCCTTTTCCTTGACCTTGGCGATGAATTCGCGGACTGCCGGCAGCGCCACGTCGGCCTCGAGCAGGGCCAGGCGCACTTCGCGCAGCATCTCGGCGGTGTTGGCTTCGGTCAGGCGTGCCTCGCCGCGCATCGTCTTGACGACCTTGGCAAGGCGTTGGGTTAAGTTATCCAGCATGTTCTACCTTCTTACCTAATATGGATGTGTGAGCGCGTACGGCAAACGCTCATTTTACCCCATGTCGGGTCTTGGTTTTGCAGTACAAGGCCGCGATCCGGCGCTTTTCAAGCGGTCGAGTCAAATGCCCTGTTTGATACTTGGTAAACATTGATTCGACGGTTTGACAAAATATTGCTCGGCGGTATAGCCTGCACTGTACGTACATACACCAGCGTCATCGCAACACCAAAGGCATCGAAGCAGGTATCGAAGTAAAACCATTACGGAGAGACAGGCAATGAAGGCAAACGTGTTCGGCAAGACCATCTTCGCTGCTGCGGCGCTCGCGCTGGCCGCCGGCAGCGGGCAGGCGCAGGAGGTGGTCCGCCTCGGCAACCTGAAGTTCGCGCACTATGGCGCGGTGTCGTACATCAAGGAGATCGCACCGAAGTGCGGCATCAAGGTCGAGGAGCGCGTGTTCGCCAAGGGCCTGGACGTGATGCAGGCGATCATCGCCGGCGAACTGGATGTCGGCACCACCGCCTCCGAGGCGGCGATTTCCGGCCGCGCCGGCGGCGCCCCGATCTACGTGGTGGCCGGCTTCGCCAAGGGCGGCGCGCGCCTGGTCGCCGGGCAGGGCACCAATATCAGGAGCGTGCGCGACCTGAAGGGCAAGAAGGTCGGCGTGACGCGCGGCGGCATCCAGGAAGTGCTGCTGATGGCCGAACTATTGAAGGCCGGCCTGAGCGCCGCGCCGGCACCGGGCAAGGACGTGCAGCTGGTGTTCCTGGCCTACGCCGACCTCAACCAGGCACTGCTGGGCAAGAACATCGACGCCATGATGCAGTCCGAACCCCAGTCCTCGCAGGCGATCAACAAGGGCTTCGGGGTCGAGGTGATCAAGCCCTACGACACGCCGATCGGGGAGCCGGTCCGCACCA
>JAKOOD010000151.1 GCA_022701635.1 Burkholderiaceae bacterium
GGCTGTGCGACATGGCCGCCGCGGATAAACGCCTGGTCGGCATCACGCCGGCGATGCGCGAAGGCTCGGGCATGGTGCGCTTCCACCAGCAATACCCGGAGCGCTACTTCGACGTCGGCATCGCCGAGCAGCATTCCGTCACCTTCGGCGCCGGTCTCGCCACCGAAGGCATGAAGCCGGTGGTCGCGATCTACTCCACCTTCCTGCAGCGCGGCTACGACCAGCTGATCCACGACGTGGCCCTGCAGAACCTGGACGTGACCTTCGCGCTGGACCGCGCCGGCCTGGTCGGCGCCGACGGCGCGACCCACGCCGGCAACTACGACATCGCCTACCTGCGCTGCATCCCGAACATGGTCGTGATGGCGCCGTCGGACGAACACGAATGCCGCACCATGCTGACCACGGCCTACCACTATCCAGGGCCGGCGGCGGTGCGCTACCCACGTGGCGCCGGCGTCGGCGCCGCCATCCAGCAGGAACTGACGTCAATCGAGATCGGCAAGGGCCTGGTGAAACGCCAGGGCAAGAGCGTCGCCATCCTGGCCTTCGGCTCGATGGTGGCACACAGCCTGAAGGCGGCCGACGACCTCAACGCCACGGTTGCCGACATGCGCTTCGTGAAGCCGCTCGACGTCGAACTGGTCAAGCGCCTGGCCAAGGACCACGACTACCTGGTGACGGTGGAAGAAGGCTGCATCATGGGCGGCGCCGGTTCGGCCGTGGCCGAGGCACTGGCCGCCGAAGGGATCGTCAAGCCGCTGCTGATGCTGGGCCTGCCGGACAAGTTCATCGACCACGGCGACCCGGCGCTGCTGCTGGCGTCCGTCGGCCTGGACGCGCAGGGCATCGGCAAGTCGATCCGCGAGCGCTTCGGGATCGGCGAGCCGCGGCTGGTGGTGAACAACACCTGATCTGCTCACCGCTTCACGCTGAACGCCATGCCGGCAAGACCGGGTGGCGTTTTTTTTCGGCCGAGTCACCGGCACGTGTTCCAAAACTGAAAATTAGTTATGTCGCATATGTTGTATTTATGCAAAGCAACATAGTTTGTAAATTCAGCATCGGTTACGCTTACGTCTTCAGCCTGTCTTGACGATTGCCGCCCCGCCCGTGCCTTTCATTTCACAATTACCCAACATCTCCCGCCACTTCCCGCCGTCGCTGGAAGAGGTCTACCAGGCCGACATGGCGGGCGAGAAACGTCGCATCTTCCATATCGCCTGCGGATTGAGCTCCTTGCTCTAACTGGGCTTTGCCCCGCTCGATGTCGTTGCGCTGTCGAGCAACCTGACCGGCGCCTGGATGGTGCGCGCCGTCGTGATGCTGGCGACCGGTGCCGCCGCACTGTTTGCCCACCTGCGACGCGACGCCTTCCTGCGCCATTATCCCGTCGTCATCTGCCTGGTCTATCTGGGCTGGGGCGCCGGGGTCGAGGCCCTGCTCATGCTGTCGCAGCCGACCGATCTGGCGTGGAGCAGCTACTACGCCGGCCTGATGCTGGTATCGATGGCCCTGTACACCTGGTCCTATCTGCGTCCGCTGCATGCGGGACTGGCCGGACTGGCGGTGGTGACCAGCTACGTGGTGGCAGGCCTGTGCTACCAGCGCATGGGGGAACGCGGGCATTGGGTGCCCCTGGTGCAGAATGTCTGTTTCCTGGCCGGGACCAATGTGGTCGGCGCCTTTGCGCTGACGACGCGCGAACGGTTTGCGCGCCAGGCTTTCCTGCTCAAGGACGCCCTGGTGCGCGATGTGCGGTTGAAGGAGGAAGCCAAGCGCCGCAGCGAGCACCTGGCCGGGCACGATGCCTTGACCGGGCTGCCGAACAGGGTGTCGTTCGTGCGCCGGCTGGGTGAGCTGCTGGCCACCCGCGCGGAGCAAGGCACGGTGGGGGTGCTGTTCCTCGACCTGGACGGTTTCAAGCCGGTCAACGACCAGCACGGGCACGCCGCCGGCGACCACGTGCTGGCGGTCGTCGCCCAGCGCATCCGCAACGCCATCCGCGCCGAGGACGTGGCGGCGCGCATCGGCGGCGACGAGTTCGTGGTCGCCTTGCCGCTCGCCGGCCAGGAAGATGCCGCCATCGTCGAACGCACCCGTGCCGCACTGCGCAAGTCGATCGCCGAGCCGATCGACTACAGCGGATGCAGCCTGCGGGTAACGGCGAGCGTCGGGATGGCGATCCGCTGCCGGGAAGGCGGCAGCGCCGAGGAACTCCTGCACCTGGCCGACCAGAGCATGTACGCGTCCAAGCGCGGCGGCAAACGGCAAACGGCGGCGGGCCTGGCCTGAAAACGCCTGCCGTCAATACGATTCGTGACTACAATGGCGGCTCGCCCAGTATTCATGGAGTCCGCATGCGTTTCCGTTCTACCCGTCTTGTCCCGTTTTTCTTCGCGTCGATGGTCTTACTGTCCGGCTGCGCCGCCCTGAGCGGCATGAACACCGGACCCCTGATCGACCGCCATGTGCCCAAGGATTACAGCGGCGTCGTGGCCGTGCGCGAGCATGCCGGTGCAACGCTGGTGACGCATGCGAGCGGCCTGGCCGTGCGCGAGGTGGCGCAGGCGAACACCCAGGACACGCGCTTCATGATCGGCTCCATCACGAAATGGATCAGCGCCGTCACCGTGCTGCGCCTGGCCGACATGGGCAAGCTGGACCTGGATGCGCCGATCGCCCGCCAGCTCCCCGAATTGCCGGCCGCGACCGGAGCGGTGACGCTGCGCCAGCTGCTGACGAACCGCAGCGGCATCCCCAACGGCTTGTCGGCGGCGCTGCGCAAGGATGCGTCGCTCGGCAAGCTGGACATCGGGCCGGTGGCGGCGGCACTGCGCTTCGGCAGCGGGCCACTCGAGGCGGCGCCCGGCGAAAAATGGGATTACTCGGTCACCAACTGGATTCTTGTCGCTGCCGTCGTCGAACGGGCCAACAACAAGCCGTTCACCGAAACCGTCGAAGAACTGGTGCTGGCGCCGGCCGGCGTGCGGGATACGAGTTTTGCGAGTCCCGACGACGAAGACGCGGTGGGCATGGCGGTGGCCTACGGCGGCTCGGGCGCACGCAAGCTGTCGCCGGCCCCGCCGATGGTGGCGGCCAGCGGCACCCTGGTCAGCACCGCGCGCGACCTGGTCGCGCTTGCCGACGCCGTGTATGGTCCCAAGCTGCTGTCCGACAAATCACGCCAGGCGCTGTCGGCGATCCAGGTCGCGTCCGAGGACTATGCGCTCGGCGGCCGCGTCAAGACGGTGACGACGAAGCAGGGTGCCCGCACCCTCGCGTGGGAATCGGGCGTCATGGGCGGGTACAAGACCCTGCTGGCCTACGACCCCGGCAATGGGCGGGCCGTGGTCCTGCTGAACAATACGGACATGCAGCAGTCGGAGCAGGCCAGGATCGCGGTCGCGCTGTTCGGCGAGATGTAAGACGCCGGTTGCGGACGTCGTTATGCCTTGCTCTGGCCCGGCACGTGCAGCGAGCGCGCCAGCAGATGCCCGGCCAGCCAGCCGCCGGCCAGCCCGCCGATATGCGCGGCATTGTCGGTATGCGGATACAGGAAGCCTGCCGACAGGTTAAACAGCAGGAACGGCAGGATCGACCCGCGCAGGTCGCTGACCACGGTCGGTGGCACGCCGCTGTTCTGGCGCCCGATAAAGGCCAGCAGGCCGCCGATGATGCCGAAAATGGCGCCGGAGGCGCCGACGCTGTTCACGTGCGGGTTCCACAGCACGCTGGCCAGGCTGCCGGCCAGGCCGGCCAGCAGATACAGTCCGGAAAAGCGCAGGCTGCCGAAGATGCGTTCGACCAGGCGCCCGACCTGCCACAGCGCGAACATGTTGAACGCCAGGTGCAGCAGGCTGCCGTGCAGGAACATCGAGGTGAACAGGCGCCACCACTGGCCGCCGAGGGTCAGGCGGCCGACGTTCGACCCCCAGTACACCAGCTGGATCGAGCGGCGCACGGCATCCTGGCCGGCACCCCAGGCCAGCAGCGACTGCGCATTGAAGGCGGTATGGCCCTGGCGCGCGAACCACATGAGGAAGAAGATGCCGATGTTCGCCACCAGCAGGCACCAGATCACCGGCGTCGACGGGCTCCAGTAATCGATGCGGTCGTGGAACACGTTGCGTTCGGCGTACTCGACCTCGAACCGGGCCGTGCGGCGGGTGGGCAGGGCGGCGGCGAGGCGCTGGGCGGCCTCGCGGCTGCCGGCGCTGAAGCCGACTTCGCGCTCATGCACCTGCGCATGCTCCACGCCGAGCACGTCGAAGATCACGTCCTCGCCCTCGACCCGTACGTTGATGATGTCGGCCATGCGCAGGCGGTGCTGCTCGCGCTTCGAAAAGCGGAACGAGCGGTGGCTGCAGCCGTGCAGCGTGACGAAGTCGGGTTCGATCGCGACCTGGCCCGCGCCCTGGAACATGAAGGGGTTCATCGGCCAGTTCTGGCCACCGCGGTAGAAACGGACGTCGTAGGTCGTGCTGCCGGTCATGCGTTCCCCATCAACCGCGCTTGCGCTCGTGCTGCCACAGCACGTCGCTGCCGCCGGCGTGGCGGTTGAGCACGCGCGCCAGCACGAACATCAGGTCGGACAGCCGGTTCACGTACTGGCGCGGCTGGGCGTTGAGGGTGTCCGTGTGCGACAGCGCCACGATGCTGCGCTCGGCGCGGCGGCACACGGTGCGGCAGACGTGGGCCAGCGACGCCGCGCGCGAGCCGGCCGGCAGGATGAATTCCTTCAGCACCGGCAGGTCGGCATTGTATTTTTCCAGCAGGCCGTCCAGGCGCGCCACGTGCTCGTCCTGGATCATCTGGTAGCCGGGGATGCACAGCTCGCCGCCGAGGTCGAACAAATCGTGCTGGATCGACACCAGCTCTTCGCGCAGCGCGGGCGGCATGTCTTCGCACAGCAGCAGGCCGACGAAGGAGTTCAGTTCGTCGACGTCGCCCAGCGCGTGGACGCGTGCGCTGTCCTTGCCGGTGCGGCTGCCGTCGCCCAGTCCGGTGCTACCGTCGTCGCCGGTGCGGGTCGCGATCTTCGATAAGCGATTGCCCATGCTTGTGCCCTGCCTGTAAAAAAAGATAGCCGGAGCATACGCCAAAATAATCCGATTGTGCTTAGAATCGGCGCATGAGCCCGTCGGCTGACGTGTCTTCCATCACTTACCGGAGCAACTGTTTGATCAAGGTACCGCATTCCATCCTCGCCGCCTGTATCGCCCTCGGCCTCGGCGCCAACGCGCAGGCCGCCCCCAAGCCCGCTTCCAAGGCGCTCGAACCGAATGCCGAAGGGTTCATGACCCTGTACATCGGCCTGTGCATGAACCACCTGAGCGACCTCCAGGCGCTGCGCACCGACCTGCTGCGCGGCGAGGCGCCCAAGCTGCCGCCCGAGAGCGCGGCGCGCTTCCTGAACGGCCAGCCGGGCGACGCCTGGCCGGTGCCCTACAAGGGCCAGCTGGGCAATTACGTGGTGGCGCTGCCGGCCGGGAACAGCATGTGCACGCTGCATGCGCGCCACGCCGATCCGGCCAGCGTCGAACGCGCCTTCGCCAAGGTGGTCGACAAGGCGCCGTCGCCGCTGGTCGCCAAGCGCGGCAAGAGCCAGGAGCATGCGGGCGGCGCGGCCGGCAAGCTGCGCACGCTGTCCGCCACCTGGGTCCAGCCGGGCGCCGCGCGCCGGATGCAGTTCATGGTCACCACGGCGGCCTCGGACAAGGCCGGGCGCCAGGCGGTGGGTTCGGTGGCGATCGTGGGCGAGCCGGACAAGAAATAAGCCCCGCGGCATGCGTGCCGGCCCTGCGGCCCGCATCTGGCGCCGTCCGGCTGCATCTCGCGCCGCCGGCGGGCGCTTCGTCGCATTTCCGTCCGCCGGCCGGCCGCCGCTGGCAAAGTCGTGCCACCTCAACCGACTTTGCGGAGCCTGCCATGCTGATTCAGATCGTTTCCCACACCCCGATCCACGTCTGGGCCATCCTCGCCTTTCTGGTCTATCGCGGCATGGCCGCCAGCCGCGACCGCGAGGTCGAGCTGCGCAAGCTGTGCATCATCCCGGTCGTGATGCTGGTGCTGTCGCTGCAGGACATCTCGGCCAAGTTCGGCCTCGACGGCATCCCGCTGGCCGCCTGGGCCGCCGGCGTGGCGCTGGCGCTGGCGCCGGTGCTGCTCTTCGGTGCCGACCGTATCACGGCGGGTGAGCAAGCCGGCACGGTGCGCGTGCGCGGCAGCTGGATGCCGCTGGCGCTGATGATGGCGGTGTTCTTCACCAAGTATGCGGCCTCGGTGCTGCTGGCGGTGTTCCCGCAGGCGCACCAGAACACGCTGGCCGCCGGCGCGGTCTGCGTCCTGTTCGGCCTGTTCAACGGCGTCTTCCTCGGCCGCCTGGCACGCGACTTCTGGACCCATGCGAACCTGCAGGCCGGCGCCGCCGTGCCGGCTCGCCCCGCTTGAGGCCCGCTTCGCCACAAACCGGTTGTTCCAGGTTTGTCGGCACGGCATCCTTGTCTGACATATTAACGACGAGGATGCAATGAAACGACGTGATCTGTTGAAGGCTTCACTGTCTGCCGGCGTGCTGCAGGCCCTGCCGCGCCCGGCGGCGGCGCGGGCAGCGCAAGCAGGCTTCAGCCGGGCGCGGCCCGGCACGCCGCAGTGGCCGGCCCCCAGCCAGTGGCAGACCCTGCGTACCCAAGTCGGCGGCCGCCTGCTGGCGCCGGCCTCGCCGTTTGCCCGCGGCCAGGCCGACGCCGTGCGCGCCGAGGCGCTGGAAGGCATCAAGAACCCGTACTTCATCGGCGACCATCCGGCGCTGACCCAGACCAGCGGCTGGCAGGACGCCTGGACCTCGCAGGCCAGCGTGTTTGCGGTGGCGGCGCGCGATGCCGGCGACGTCGCGGCGGCGGTGAACTTCGCGCGCCGCCACGACCTGCGGCTGGTGGTCAAGGGCGGCGGCCACAGCTACATGGGCGCGTCCAACGCCCCCGATTCGCTGCTGGTCTGGACCCGCGCCATGAACCGGGTGCAGATGCACGACGCCTTCGTCGCCCAGGGCTGCGCGCCGGGTAGCGCCCAGCCGGCGGTGAGCGTCGGCGCCGGCGCGATGTGGGCCGACGCCTATGCCGAAGTCACCACGCGCGGCGGCCGCTACGTGCAGGGCGGGGGCTGCACCACCGTCGGCGTGGCCGGGCTGGTGCAGGGCGGCGGCTTCGGCAGCTTTTCCAAGCGCTTCGGCACGGCGGCGGCCAGCCTGATCGAAGCGGAAGTGGTCACCGCCGACGGCGCCATCCGTATTGCCAACGCCTGTACCAACCCGGACTTGTTCTGGGCACTGAAGGGGGGCGGTGGCGGCAGCTTCGGCGTGGTCACGCGGCTGACGCTGCGCACCCACGCGCTGCCCGCCTTCTTCGGCGCCGTGTCCGGCGAGATCAGCGCCGCCAACGATGGCGCCTGGCGCACGCTGGTGGCCCGCTTCGTCGATTTCTACGGTGACAGCCTGTTCAACGAACACTGGGGTGAACAGGTCTCGCTGCGCGACGGCCGGCGCCTGAAACTGTCGATGGTGTTCCAGGACCGGACCCAGGCGCAGGCCGAAGCCGTGTGGGCGCCGTTCTTCGCCTGGGTGAGAGAGCAGAAGGACTACAGCTTTTCGGAAGCGCCCAGCATCATCGCGATCCCGGCGCGCCGCTTCTGGGATCCCCAGCTGTTCCAGAAGTTTGCGCCCGGGATCGTCACCATGGACGGCCGCCCGCACGCCTCGCCAGACCATTTCGTCTGGACCGGCGACCGCGAGCAGGCCGGCTGGTTCATCCACGGCTACCAGTCGGCCTGGCTGCCGGCAGGGCTGCTCGGCAAGGAGAGCAGGGCGAAGCTGGTCGATGCGCTGTGCGCGGCGGCCGACCAGTGGTCGGTCGAACTGCACTTCAACAAGGGCATTGCCGGCGCCCCCCGGGAGGCGCTGGACGCCACGCGCGACACCGCGATGAACCCGGCCGTGCTCGACGCGTTTGCGCTGGCCATCATCGCCGGCAGCGGCGATCCGGCGTTTCCGGGCATGCCGGGAGCCAAGGCCGACCCGGGGCGGGCACGCAAGCGCGCGGCCGGCATCCGCGGCGCCATGGATGCGCTGCTGAAGGCGGCGCCGGATGCCGGGGCGTATGTGTCCGAAAGCGATTATTTCCAGCAGCGTTGGCAGGATGCCTACTGGGGCGGCAACTACGCGCGGCTGGCCAGGGTGAAGCGGGCGGTCGATCCGGCGGGCTTGTTCTTCGTGCATCACGGGGTCGGGAGCGAGGGCTGGAGCGCGGACGGCTTCACGCGGACCACCTGAAGTGCGGCGCCGTGGTAGCATCGGCGCCCCTGTTCGTGTTGGTTGGAGTGTCCCGTGAGTTTCGTGTTTCGGCTGATTTCCCAGGATGAGGATGCGGCGCCCTCGGTCGCATTCCAGGATTCGATCAGTCCCGGCTACGTCCCGCTGTGGGAACAGGTCGGCGTCTACGATGCCCTGTACAACAGCGACGGCCGGCGCGGGCGCGACGTCTCGCGCGCGGTCGCCTACGGCATCGACCAGCTGGCCGAGGACGAATCGCTGGGGCGCATGCTGCCGCCCACCTGCCGCCTGGGCGAGGCGATCCGCTTCCTGGAAAACGTGCACCGCGGCTGCGTCACCCACGCTTCCGCCATCATCGAAACCCGCTGACGGCGGTCAAACCGCGTTCTGCTGGCGTGGCCGGTCCCTGCTCGGCGCATTGCCGAACAGGCGCGCGTACTCGCGGCTGAACTGCGACGCGCTGACGTAACCGACGCGCCCGCCCGCGGCGCTCGCGCCCAATCCCGTCGACATCAGCCGGCGCGCCTCGTGCAGGCGCAGGATCTTCTGGTACTGCAAGGGGCTCATCGAGGTCACCGACTTGAAGTGCTGGTGCAGCGTCGAGGCGCTCATGTGCACCATGCCGGCCAGGTCGTCGATGCTGACCGGCTGGTCGTAGTGGTCGCGCAGCCACGCCACCGCGCGGCCGATGCGGTGGGTGCAGGAGTCGGCCTGCCCGATCTGGGCCAGGCGCCCGCCGATCGGGCTGCGCAGCAGGCGGATCAGCAGTTCGTCGGTCACCACCGGCGCCAGCAGGGCGGCCTCTGGCGGGTCGTCCATCAGCGCCATCAGCCGCGCGGCGGCGTCGACGATCGCGTCGCCGGCCTGGGCCAGGTACAGCGCGCGGCCTTCGCGCTCGCGCGGCGGCCCGTCCGGATACACCTTCAGCGTCAGCGCGGCGATGCGCTGCGCATCGAGATCGAGCCGGAAGCACAGGTAGGGCCGGGCGGGCGTCGCCTGCAGCACCTGGGCCGCGACCGGTAGGTCGACCGAGAACACCAGCATGCGCGCCGCATCGTAGGTATAGGCTTCGCCGCCCAGCAGCACGGTCTTGGCGCCCTGGGCGACGATGCACACGGACGAGCCCTGCACGCCGTGCACCAGGTCGGCGTTGGGGCGCGATGCGCGGATCGCATGGACACCGGGCACGCACAGCTCGACGCTGCCGTCGGCCGGGGCGTGGGCACGCAGCAGGTCCGCCAGCCGGGACAGCGGCGGGCTGGCTGGCGGACCAGAGGCGGGGATCGCATCGGCGAGCTTGTTCATGTAAGCCAGCATAGCGCCTCTTTCATCACTTGCCTACTCAGCCGCGTGGTCGGTCGACCGGGACAGGCCCTCGAAGGCGCGGATCTCGTCCAGGCGCCCCTGCAGCGACCCGGTGGCCATGCCGACGGCGTCGCTGCCGGCCAGGAACTGCTTCGGCGGCGAGGGCATCGCGGCCAATTCCACCAGCACGGTGCCCAGGCGCGCCGGATCGCCCAACTGGCGGCCGTTGTAGCCCCCGTAGATATCCTTGGCGTCGCCGTCGGCATAGTCGCCGATGTTGGCGGCGGCGTAGCTGACCGAGGTCGGCTCGAGGAAGTCGGTGCGGAAGAAGCCCGGCTCGACCAGGGTGACCGAGATGCCGAAGCGCTCGACCTCCGTCGCGATCGACGCCGACAGGCCTTCGACCGCGAACTTGCTGGCGCAGTACACCGACGCGCCCTGGAAGCCGATCAGGCCGGCGATCGACGACAGGTTGAACACGCGGCCGCCGCGCTGGCGCCGCATCACCGGCAGCACGGCGCGCATCACATGCATCAGGCCGAACACGTTGGTGGCGAACTGCCGTTCGATCGCCTCTTGCTGCACTTCCTCGAAGTTCCCGAGCAGGCCGTAGCCGGCATTGTTGACCAGGACGTCGATGCGGCCGAAGCGTTCGAGCGCGACCTGTACCGCGGCGTCGATCTGCGCCGGACTGGTGAGGTCCAGCGCGGCCAGCGCCAGGCGCTCCTGCGGTGCGTCGGCGTGGGCGCTGCGCAGCTGTTCGAGGCTGCGGGCGGTGGCGACGACGCGGTGGCCGGCCTGCAGTGCCGCCTTGACGGTGTGGGCGCCGATACCGCGGCCGGCGCCGGTGATGAACCAGACTTGACTCATGTGCTTCTCCTTGGACAAGCCGCCCGGTCGGGCAGCGGATGAAGCACATTCTAGGGAGCGGGGCAGGGGCGGACTTGCCTGAAAGTCCAGACGATTGGCGCATTCCTTTCGCGCTGGCCGTGTATGCTGTGGCCTTCCGATTTCAGCCATCCCCGTACCATGCCCCGCCCGACCGTCACCCTCTCGAACGAGACCATCACCCGCGCCCGCATCGAACAACTGCTGGCGGACGACGCCTTGCTGGTGTTCGACGCCTGCGACCTGGAAGGCGCCGACCTGTCGCGCCTGAACCTGCAGGAGTCCGTGTTCCAGCATTGCGCGCTGGCCGAGGCGTCCTTTTATGCCGCCAACCTGGCGCGCACGCGCTGGCAGCGCTGCCGCGGCGGCCATGCCGATTTCGAATCCGCCGACCTGGTCGACGCGCGCCTAGAAGGCTGCGACCTGAACAATGCGAGCTGGCGCCGCACCAAGCTGGCGTCCGCCACCTTCCGCGGTTGCAAGCTGACCGGCGCCCGCTTCGAGGAAGTCGGCCAGCTCGGCCTGAGCTTCGAGGATTGCCTGCTGGTCGGCGCCGACCTGCGCCGCATGTCCTTCCGCAAGGCCCGGCTGACCGGCCTGGATTTTTCGGAGGCCGACCTGGCCGGCTGCGACTTCCGCGATGCCGTGTTCGAAGGCGGCAGCCTGCGCGACGCCCACATCAAGGACGCGCGCTTCGAGCAGGCCGACCTGCGCGAAGCCGATCTCGGTGGCCTGAAACTGTCGAACGCCAAGCTGTTCCTGGGGGCCACGATCTCGCCGCGCCAGGCCGCCGAACTGGTACGGGCGATGGGCTTGAACGTCGGCTGATTTTTCATCCGCTTACGCATCGGCAGCATACTCAGCTGTAGTAATATTACATCTCTTTCATCATGCCGGATTGCCATGACCTCCGGCGCTATAGGGGACACCGATGCGTTTATGCCTGATTGCCGCTGCGGCAATGTTTTCAAGTTACATCGCCATGCCCGCCTGGGCCCAGCAAGTCGTGGCGTCCGCCGCCTCGCCCGGCAACGTGCTCAGCGTCGAGGTGCAGATCGACCCGATGGGCAAGCTGGCGTATGACGTCAAACGCAAGGGCAAGGAGGTCATCGGCCTGTCGCGCCTCGGTTTCAACCTGGCCAATGCCCCCAAGCTGGACGGCAATTTCAAGCTGGTGAACAAGGGGGTTAGCGACCATGACGACACCTGGGAGCAGCCGTGGGGCGAGCGCCGCTACGTGCGCAACCATTACCGCGAACTGCGCGTCGAGGTCGCGCAGGACACGGCCGAACAGAGCAAGCGCCTCAAGCGCGGCCTGACCGTCGTCTTCCGCATCTACGACGACGGCGTCGGCTTCCGCTACGAGTTCCCGGCGCAGCCGGACGGCCGCGACGTCGCCATCAGCGACGAGCTGACCGAATTCGCGGTGGCCCAGCCGGCCACCGCCTGGTGGATCCCGGCCGGTGAGCTGCCCGGCCTGGAAGAGCTGGTGCAAAAGGCGCCCCTGAAGGAGATCGGCACCGCCAACAGCCCGCTGACCGTGCGTTTGGAGGACGGCACCCACATCGCCTTCCACGAAGCCGCGCTGGTCGACTACGCCTCGATGTGGATCCGCAAGGTCGAGGGCCAGAAGCTGCGCGCCCAGCTGGCGCCGTCGACCACCGGTCCGAGCGTGGTGCGCAAGGGCTCGTTCACGACCCCGTGGCGCACGATGCGCATCGCCGACGACGCGGCCGGCCTGTACATGTCGGACCTGGAACTGAACCTGAACGAGCCGAACAAGCTGGGCGACGTGTCGTGGGTGAAGCCGTCCAAGTTCGTCGGCGTGTGGTGGGGCATGCACCTGCAGCAGACCACCTGGAACGCGGGACCGAAGCACGGGGCGACCACCGCGAATACGGAGCGCTACATCGATTTCGCCGCCCGGAACGGCTTCCGCGGCGTGCTGGTCGAAGGCTGGAACAAGGGCTGGGAAAGCGACTGGGGCCACGGCGGCGCCGACTTCAGCTTCACCCAGGCCTATCCCGACTTCGACCTGCCGGCGCTGTCGACATATGCCCAGCAGAAGGGCGTGCGCCTGATCGGCCACCACGAGACCGGCGGCAACGTCGCGGCCTACGAAAAGCAGATGGATGCGGCGTACAAGCTGTATGCGCAGCTGGGCGTGGACAGCGTCAAGTCGGGCTACGTGCACGAAGCGGGCACCATGCAGTTCCCGAGCGCGGGCGGCGGCATCCATTACGGTAACTACGATTCCCAGGAAGGCGTGCGCCACTTCGTGAAAGCCGTGACCGAAGCCGCGCGCTACAAGATCGCCGTCGACACCCACGAGCCGGTCAAGGACACCGGCCTGCGCCGCACCTACCCGAACTGGCTGTCGCGCGAAGGCGCGCGCGGCGTCGAGTACAACGCCTGGGGCAACCCGGTGAACCCGGTCGACCACGAAGTCAAGCTGGTGTTCACGCGCATGCTGAGCGGCCCGATGGATTACACGCCGGGCGTCCTGAGCCTGGTCGGCGCCGACAACAAGGTGTTCAACTCGACCCAGGCCAAGCAGCTGGCCAACTTCGTCGTGATCTATTCGCCGATCGTGATGGCGGCCGACATCCCGGAAAACTACGCCAAATACCCGGCCGCCTTCAAGTTCATCCGCGACGTGCCGACCGACTGGGCCGACACCCGTGTGCTGAACGGCGCGGTGGGCGAGTACGTCACCATCGCGCGCAAGGACCGCAAGTCGGACGACTGGTACCTGGGCGCGGTGACCGACGGCCAGGCCCGTACCGTCCCGCTGCCGCTGGCGTTCCTGGAGCAGGGTAAACAATACGTCGCCGAGATCTACCGCGACGGCGATGCCGCCGACTACCGCAACGCGCACCGCTTCGACCTCGTCATCGAGAAAAAGACCGTGACGGCTGGCGACACGCTGCAGGTCAGGCTGGCGCCGGGTGGCGGGTTGGCGATCCGGTTCTCGCCGCAGAAGTAAGCCACCACGTCGTCCCCGCGAAGGCGGGGACCCAAGTTCTGTCAGCGCTGTCGAGACGCGTGCAACTTGGATCCCCGCCTTCGCGGGGATGACGTTCCTGACTGCGTCACGAGTAAAGATACCGGTGAGTTTTCGATAGCTTCGATAGCACCATTCCATGGCACTATCGAAGGCTTCCACCACCACGAAAGCAAGCATGCCAAGCACCACGCAGCGCCTTACGATGACAGGCATCGCCGCCCTGGTCCTGGCCGTGGTCTGCGGCGCCGCATCCGCCGCCCCCGCAGCGCGCGAAGAAGCCGTCGACTTCGGCAAGACCCAGGGCGCGCGCTTCACCCTGCAGCGCGACGGCGCGCCCGACGTCCGCTACGTCATTGCGCACCCGGCGCAGCGCGCGCCGCTGGTGCTGTATGTCCAGGGATCCGGCTGCATCCCGCCTTTCATCGGTCTCGGCACGCCCAACCGTGCATCGACCATCTTTTCCTGGGTGCCGCTGGCGCGGCAGGGACGCTATGCGGTGATGGCGGTGGACAAGCCGTATCAGCCGGAAGGACAGCAGCTAGGGCAGCAGGGCGGCGCGCTGGACTGCCCCAAGGCCTTCAACGACCACTTTTCGTACGACCGCTGGCTCGCCACGCTGGTGCAGGCGGTGCGCCATGCAGCGACCCTGCCGTATGTCGATGCGCGGCGCGTGCTCGTGATCGGCATCTCCGAAGGCGCGACCATGGCGGCCGGCCTCGCACGCGCGCTGCCGGAGGTGACCGACGTGGCGCTGGTGGGCGGCAGCGGGCCGACGCAGCTGTTCGACTTCGCTGCCAACATCTACCGCGCGGACGCCGCCGACGCGGACAAGCTGCGCCGCCTGCAGGAACTCGACGCCACCGTCAACGACATCAAGGCCGATCCGGCCAGCACCACCAAGTTCGCCTGGGGCCACACCTACCTGCGCTGGAGCAGCTTCTTCGCCCAGTCCTCGAGCGACAACCTGTCGCACGCCAAGGCCCGCATCTACCTGGAGAGCGGCATGCAGGACGACAGCGTGCCGATCCTGTCGACCGAAGCGATGTACGCCCAGTTGCGTGCGCAGGGCCGGGACGTGACCTTCCGCCGCGTGCCCGGCGCCAACCACAGCCTGCAGGCGCAGGGACAGCCGTTCCCGGACGTGCAGAAGGAATACGATGGCATCATGCGATGGTTCGAGCAACGCTGAACCTGCAAGGCCGACTTCCTATGGAACGCGTACTCTTCATCTGCAGCCAGAACCGCCTGCGCAGCCCGACCGCGGAGCAGGTGTTCTCGACCTGGCCCGGCATCGAGACCGACTCCGCCGGCCTGGGCAACGATGCCGACGTGCCGCTGTCGTCCGAGCAGATCGCCTGGGCGACGATGATCTTCGTGATGGAAAAGCGGCACCGCAACCTGCTCTCGAAAAAATTCAGGCAGCACCTGAACGGCAAGCGCGTGATCTGCCTGGATATTCCGGACGATTACGATTACATGCAGCCGGAGCTGGTGCGGCTGCTGCAGGCCAAGGCGGGGTCGTTCCTGCGCTAGGCGCGGGCGCCTGCCTTGCCGCTGGCGCTTATTGCTGTAATACCTGCTCGATCTCGTCGGCGATGTCCTCGGGCTTGGTCTGCGGCGCATAGCGGTGCACCACCTTGCCGTCGGGGCCGACCAGGAACTTGGTGAAGTTCCACTTGATCGCTTCGGTCCCCAGCACGCCGGGCGCCTCGCCCTTCAAATGCTTCCACAGCGGGTGCGCATCGTCGCCGTTGACCTCGACCTTGGCGAACATCGGGAAGCTGACGCCGTAGTTCTGTTCGCAGAAGGCGCCGATCTCCGCTTCCGTACCCGGTTCCTGGTGGCCGAACTGGTCGCAGGGGAAGCCCAGTACGGTGAAGCCGTGGCCGCGCGCATGCAGTTCGCGGTACAGGGTTTCCAGGCCCTGGTACTGCGGCGTGAAGCCGCATTTGCTGGCGGTGTTCACGATCAGCAGCACCTTGCCGCGGTATTGCGCGAGGTCGACCGGTTTGCCGTCGAGGGCGGTGGCCTGGAAGTCGTAAACGTTCATGAGTGTCTCCTGCATCCTGTATTAATACGAATGCAAGAGTGTACGGCAAAGCAGGGCGGGATGCCCGCCCGCCATCGCGCAGCGTTTGCCTCAGACGAGGCCGAGGCTTTCGGTGCCGGCCGAGAAATCGCGGTTCTTGGCGTGCTTGCTATTGAGCTTGATGTTCAGGCGCAGGTCGTTCACCGAATCCGCATTGCGCAGCGCATCCTCGTACGAAATCTTGTCGGCCTCGTACAGGTCGAACAGCGCCTGGTCGAAGGTCTGCATGCCCAGTTCGCGCGACTTCTTCATGATCTCCTTGATCTCGTGGACGTCGCCCTTGAAGATCAGGTCGGAGATGAGCGGGGAATTCAGCAGGATTTCCATCGCCACCACGCGGCCCTTGGTTTCCTTTTTCGGCACCAGGCGCTGCGAAATCAGGCCTTTCAGGTTCAGCGACAGGTCCATCAATAACTGCTGGCGGCGCTCCTCGGGGAAGAAGTTGATGATGCGGTCGAGCGCCTGGTTACTGCTGTTGGCGTGCAGCGTGGCCAGGCACAGGTGGCCGGTTTCGGCGAAGGCGATCGCGTGTTCCAT
>JAKOOD010000154.1 GCA_022701635.1 Burkholderiaceae bacterium
CGCACGAAGCCCTGCCCCACCATGTGCTCGACGAAGTGCGCCAGGCCGTCGTAGAAGCCGGCCACGTTCAGCAGGCCGATCGGCTTGGCGTGGATCCCGAGCTGGGCCCAGGTCACCATCTCGAACAGTTCTTCCAGCGTGCCCATCCCGCCCGGCATGGCGATGAAGCCGTCGGCCAGGTCGGACATCATGGCCTTGCGCTCGTGCATGTCCTTGACCACGAACAGGCGCGTCAGGCCGGCGTGGCCGACTTCGCGTTCGACCAGCGCCTTCGGGATGACGCCGGTGGCTTCGCCGCCGAGGCGCAGCACTTCGTCGGCGATCACGCCCATCAGGCCGACCTTGCCGCCGCCGTAGACCAGCGCGATATTGTGTTCGACCAGCACGCGCGCCAGGCTGCGCGCGGCGTCGGCATAGACGGGGTCGGCGCCGGGAGAGGCGCCGCAGTAGACGGCGATGGATTTCATGGAGTCTTTCTAGTTGGGCGTGCCGGCATCGGCCTGGGTGGCTTCCGGCGGCAGCTTCTTGAGGTAATCGTCGGACAGGCGCTGGAACAGCGCGCGGGTCTCGCCGCGCAGGTAGGGGCCGACCATCGACAGCACCTGGTAGCAGCCGCGCGCCAAGGCATCGGCGATCGCCTGCTGCTCGCTGTATTTTCTCGGGTTGCGCACGTATTCGTAGGACAGCCAATAGGTCGCCACCACCACCATGTTGGTGGCCATGGCGCCGATCTCGGCGTCGCCCGCTTCCAGCGAACCTTCGCTGCGCAGGTCTTCGCACAGCTGGCGCGCGACCTTGATCTTGTGGGCCAGGATCGCCTTGAACTGCAGTTCCAGCTTGCGGTTGCGCGACAGCAGGTCGTTCAGGTCGCGGTAGAAGAAGCGGTAGCGCCAGATCAGCTCGAACATGTGATGCAGATAGAACCAGACGTCCTGCATGTTCGAGCGGCGCCCGGCCGGCACGGTCAGGATGCGCTCGATCTCGGCCTCGAACTGGGCAAAGATCGAATTGACGATGTCGTCCTTGTTACGGAAGTGGTAGTACAGGTTCCCCGGCGAGATGTTCATCTCGTCGGCGATCACGGTGGTGGTGATGTTCGGCTCGCCGAACTCGTTGAACAGCCGCAGCGACAGCTCGAGGATGCGTTCGCGCGTTCGGCGTGGGGCTTTTTGTTGCATGGAAGGCGGCATGGTTGGATTCAGTCGCAAGCATATCATTGCGCGCGCAACCGGGCCACCGCGACATTCAGTGCACTCAACTCGCGCATGACCGCGGCCAGCACGCGCCGGTTGCTGCCCAGCGCCACATGCCCGACGCCGCCGAAGGCGACGTGGCGCGCCCCCGGCAGCACACTGGACAGTTGCGGGGCGACGATGTTGTCGTGGTGGCTGTAGAACGAAGTGAGCAACGCGCGCGTGCCCGGGTCTTCGCCGGCGCCGAGGCGCTGCAGCCAGGCCGAGGCGCCTCCTGCGCGCGAACAGCGCATCTGCCTGGCGTTGGCGCCCGGACCGAAACCGGCCAGCGCGGTACCGTGGTGCGGCGTGCCGAGCGTGATGACGCGCGCCACCCGCGCCGTGCCGCAGGCGCGCATCCAGGCGCGCGCCACCAGCCCGCCCATGCTGTGGCCGACGATGGCCACCGGTGATTGGCCACTGGCGGCGCACAATTGCTCGACCGCCTGCTGCACCTGGCCCGTGTAGGCATCGATATCGCCGCCGATCGGTTCCAGGTCGACCGTGGCGTGGCTGATGCGTTCGGCGTCCAGCAAAGGCAGCAGACGCGCCCAGTAGCCGCTGTTGCAACCGTAGCCGTGCACCAGCAGCACCGGCACGCAGGCCGAATCGGGGTAGATGCGCATGCCGGCCACGATGCGCGGCATGCGCCACGAGGTGGTCAGCATGCTGGCGCAGAATTCTTCAGCCAGCAGGCGCAGGCGCGCCGCCGGGCCGACCCGGAACGCGGCGGGGGTCGGGCTGGCGAAGCAGGCCGCCAACAAAAAATTGTTCATGTTAATCAGCAGGCGCAGCGCGACCACGGCGGCGACCCCGGCGAAGATCGCCCATCCCGCCGTTAGCCCAGCCCAGCGCTGCAGGCACCATCCGATCAGCAATGCAGCCGCGGCCTGTGCCAGCAGCAGGATCCGGGTCATCCAGCGCACGCTCATCCTGCTATCTCCTGAAAATTCGGGGTCAGAGCGCAATCTCTGCCAATTCGGGGTCAGAGCAAAAACTGGCCGGCGCCCGGCGGCAAACAAGCGATGTCATTTTGACGCAAACCTCGAGTGGGGTGTACATGGATGAGCGTGGCGGCGAATCTTCTTTGCCGCGCTACTACGTGGAACTTGCACATCAAAGTGCTCTGACCCCGAATTTCTGCTCTGACCCCGAATCAGGGTGCGCGCCGGCCCTGCATGTGGCGGGCGATGCCGCGCAGGATGTTGACTTCCTCGGTTTCGAGCCCGGTGCGGGCGAACAGGCGCTTCAGGCGCGGCATCAGCTTTTTCGGGTTGGCGGGGTCGAGGAAGCCGATCGCCACCAGCGCTTCTTCGAGGTGGGCATACATGCCGTCGATCTGGGCCAGGCTGGCGGCTTCGCCGTGGAAGCCGACGCCGGTCTGGGTGCGGTTTTCCCCCTGTGCCGCCAGACGGCATTCGTAGGCCAGCACCTGGGCCGCCTGCGACAGGTTGAGCGACGAATAGTCAGGGTTCGCCGGGATGTTGATCAGCACGTTGCAGCCCTCGACGATCTCGTTCGGCAAGCCGAAGCGCTCGTTGCCGAGGATCAGCGCCGGACGCAGCTCGGCCCCGTCGGCGACATGGCTCGAGAAGTCGCGCGGCGACCACACCGGCGGCGAGAACTCGCGCAGGCGCGCCGACACCGCCGCCGCGAAATTGCAGCCTTCCAACGCCTCGGCCACGCTGCCGACGATGCGCGCGCCTTCCAGCACGTCGATGGCGCCGCTGGCAAAGGCGACCGCTTCCGCATCCCGCAGCGGCGCCTCGCAGCGCGGCGTCACCAGCACCAGGTCGGAAAATCCCATGGTCTTCATGGCGCGCGCCACCGAGCCGACGTTGCCCGCGCGGCTGGTTTCCACCAGCACGAAGCGCAGGCGTCGGAAAAGAGATGTGTCAGTTTCGGTCGGGTTCATTTAAAATAGCGCTATCGCGCGGTGACGAGCAGTTGGAATCGGGCCAGGGTCTTGTCGATCCGGCTCGCGATTTTAACGGTTTCGGCACCGCTTTGCTCTTTGTCATTCTCATCGTTCGTCACGTTCACTGCGCCTGTTCGCCGTGGGCGTCAGCATTTTTCACGGAAGCCCTATGCACCCAATGCTCAACACGGCCATCAAGGCCGCCCGCCGCGCTGCAAGCGAGATCAACCGCGCCTCCTTCGACCTCGACCGCATCACGGTCAGCGAAAAGAACCACAACGACTTCGTCACCAATATCGACCAGCTGGCAGAGCAGGTGATCGTGGAAGCCCTGCTGAAAGCCTACCCGGATCACGCCATCCTCGCCGAGGAAAGCGGCGCTTCCAAGAACCTGAACGACGAGAGCGAAAACGTCTGGATCATCGATCCGATCGACGGCACCACCAACTTCCTCCACGGCTACCCCAACTTCTGCATCTCGATCGCGCTGCAGCAGCGCGGCGTGATCACCAACGCGCTGGTGTACGACCCGGTCCGCAACGACCTGTTCACCGCCACCAAGGGCGCCGGCGCCTACCTCAACGAAAAGCGCATCCGCGTGCGCAATCCGGACCGCATCAACAAGGCCCTGATCGGTGCCGGCCACGGCGCCGACCCACGCGCGCTGGCCGAGTACCTGCGCATGTACGAAGTGGTCGCCTCGCGCTGCCACGGCGTGCGCTCGAGCGGTTCGGCCGCGCTGGAACTGGCCAACCTGGCCGCCGGCCGCACCGACGGCTTCTTCGAAAAAGGCTTGAAGGTCTGGGACATCGCGGCCGGCTCGCTGCTGGTGACCGAGGCGGGCGGCATCGTCGGTGAATTCAGCGGCGAATCGGATTACCTGCACAAGGGCGACATCATCGCCGCCGGTCCGAAGGTGTTCGCCAACATGGTGGCCCTGCTGAAACCGTTCGCATAAAAACGCACATCCTTTCTTTCGCGTAAAATAGAGTCTGTGTAAGTCTGGATCACCCGGTGGCGGTCCGCATGCGTTGATGCGTGCGTGACCGCCGCCCAGCCCTGTCGCTTCCGGCCCCATGAGGTGCCGCGCCTCCCGCTTCCACCGGCCCTGCCCTGATCGGCACGGGCTGCGCTAAATTTCCATAGCGAAACATTTTTAAAATATAATGCTACGTGGCTTCGTTGAGCCGCGTCTCGGCGTCCCGGCACCAGTACCGGCCGCCCTGCTTGTGTAATCCGATCGGCTGGACTGGCGTCCAGGTCAATGGGCGACGCGCCGATCCCTACCAGAAAACTATGTCATTCAATACTCTCGGTCTTACCGACGCCATCGTGCGCGCCGTCACTGAAGCAGGCTATACCGCGCCGACGCCGATCCAGGCCCAGGCCATCCCCGCCGTCATCAAGGGCGGCGACCTGCTCGCCGGCGCACAGACCGGCACCGGCAAGACCGCCGGCTTCACGCTGCCCGTGCTGCACCGCCTGTCGACAGACAAGGTGGGCGCGGCGCTGACCAACAAAACCTCGAAACGCGCGATCCGCGCGCTGGTGCTGGCCCCGACCCGCGAACTCGCGGCCCAGGTCGAGGAAAACATCCGCACCTACGCCAAGTACACCAACCTGAATTCGGCCGTGATCTTCGGCGGCGTCGGCATCCACCCGCAGATCAAGCTGCTGGCGAACGGCATCGACATCCTGGTCGCCACCCCGGGCCGCCTGCTCGACCACGTCGGCCAGGGCACCGTCAAGCTCGACAAGGTCGAGATCCTGGTGCTGGACGAAGCCGACCGCATGCTCGACATGGGCTTCATCCACGACATCAAGAAAGTGCTGGCCGTGCTGCCGCCGAAGCGCCAGAACCTGCTGTTCTCGGCCA
The DNA here is from genome assembly GCA_022701635.1 of Burkholderiaceae bacterium. Taxonomy (GTDB): domain Bacteria; phylum Pseudomonadota; class Gammaproteobacteria; order Burkholderiales; family Burkholderiaceae_D; genus Telluria; species Telluria phyllosphaerae. The sequence goes on from JAKOOD010000154.1 coordinate 5,027, forward strand.
CCTTCTCGGACGAGATCAAGGCCCTGGCCGACAAGCTGCTGGACAACCCGGCGCTGATCGAAGTGGCCCGCCGCAACTCGACCGTGGAAGTGATCGCCCAGACCATCCACCCGGTCGACCGCGACAAGAAGCACCCGATGCTGGCGCACCTGATCAAGACCAACGACTGGAAGCAGGTGCTGGTGTTCACCCGCACCAAGCACGGCGCCAACAAGCTGGTCGAGCAACTTGCCAAGGATGGCATCGGCGCGATGGCGATCCACGGCAACAAGAGCCAGTCGGCGCGCACCAAGGCGCTGGCCGAGTTCAAGGACGGCAGCCTGACGGCGCTGATCGCCACCGACATCGCGGCGCGCGGCATCGACATCGACCAACTGCCGCACGTGGTCAACTATGACCTGCCGAACGTGCCGGAAGACTACGTTCACCGCATCGGCCGTACCGGCCGTGCCGGCGCCACCGGCGAAGCCGTGTCGCTGGTCTGCGTCGACGAGCACCAGATGCTCAAGGACATCGAAAAGCTGATCAAGCAGACCCTGCCGCGTGAAGTGATCCCGGGCTTCGAGCCGGACCTGAACGCCAAGGCGCAGCCGATCCAGCTGCGCAGCGGCGCGCCGGGCCACACCGGCCGTGGCGGCCGTCCGGGCGGCAACGGCGGCGGCCGTGCCCACGGCGGCGGTAACGGTGCCGGCAACGGCGGCAACAAGCCGCGCAGCGCGGCCGGCGCCCCGTCGGGCGGGCGCAGCGGCAGCCCGGCCGGTAACGGCAACGGCGGCGGCCGTGGCGGCCAGCCGGGTAACCGTGGCGGCAACGGCGGCAATGGCGGCGGCAACGGCGGCCGTCCGCAGAACCGCGGTCCGCGTCCGGCGTCGGCACGCTCGGGTAGCGGCGATCGTTGATTTTTTGGGGTGGCGATAAGCGCTGACTGACAGCGTTTATCGTAGTCGGCCCCAGCGCGTCGTCCCTGCGCAGGCGGGGGCCCCAAGTTCTGCAAGCACTCACGATATGCGTGCAACTTGGGTCCCTGCCTTCGCGGGGACGACGTTTTTATTGTGTCGGTGCTCACACCGCCGGCGCATGTCAACCGCCCCGGCATGGCACTATATATTTGATCACTCAAGTACTTGCGCACAATTAAAGCCATGCTTATACTTGACAAATCAAGTACCAATCCACAAAAGGAGCCCGCCATGTCCAGCGATACCCTCACCACCGAATTCTGCCTGCGTCTCTCGCGCGCCTGGGCCACCCTGTCGCGCCGCCTCGACAGTGCGCTCGGCAGCCACCACGGTATCAGCTTCGCCGACTACCAGCTGCTGCTGCAACTGCACCGCGCCCCTGGCGCGCGCCTGCGCCGGGTCGACCTGGCCGACAAGCTGGGCCTGACCGCCTCCGGCGTCACCCGCTCCCTGCTTCCGCTGGAAAAGATCGGCCTGGTCACGCGCCAGAGCGATCCGCGCGACGCCCGCGTCGGCTATGCGCTGATCACGCCGACCGGCAGCGAACTGGTGACCAATGCGACCGTCGTCGTCGACAACGTCAGCCGCAACGCCCTCGGCGGTCCGGGACGCGACCGGATCGAGGCGGCCTCGTCGCTGATGGCCCAGCTGGCCGGCGTGTCGCAGTAATAACGACGCGGTCGATCTCGTGGGCTAAGTTGCGCCGGATCGTTTAGCATGGCGGGCTGTCCAACCCGAGAAAGGCCTGTCATGCCACGCTTCGCCGCCAACCTGAGCCTGATGTTCAACGAGCTCGGTTTCCTCGAGCGCTTCGCCGCCGCGCGCGCGGCCGGCTTCGACGCGGTCGAATTCCTGTTTCCCTACGCCTTCGAGCCGGAACAGATCGCCGGCCGCCTGCAACGCTACAACCTGGAGCTGGCGCTGTTCAACTTCCCGGCCGGCGACTGGGCCGCGGGCGAGCGCGGGTTTGCCTGCGACCCGCGCCGCATCAACGAATTCCAGGACAGCGTCGAGCTGGCGCTCGAATATGCGCCCGACCTCGGGGTCAAGCGCCTGCACTGCCTGTCCGGCCGGCTGCACCCGGCGGTGGCGCCGGAACGCGCCCACGCCACCTTCGTCGACAACCTGCGCTTCGCCGCCGCCAAGATGGCGCCGCACGGTATCGACGTCCTGATCGAGCCGATCAACACCCGCGACATGCCCGGCTACTTCCTGACCGGCACCGCGCAGGCCGCCGAGGTGATCCGCGATGCCGGCGTCGACAACCTGTTCCTGCAATACGACATTTATCACATGCAGCGCATGGAAGGCGAGCTCGCCAATACCCTGCGCGAACGCCTGCCGCTGATCCGCCACATCCAGCTGGCCGACGTGCCGGGCCGCCACGAGCCGGGCACGGGCGAGATCAATTTCCCCTACCTGTTCCAGGTACTCGACGAGATCGGCTATGAGGGCTGGGTCGGTTGCGAATACATTCCGCGGGGCGATACCGTCGCCGGCCTGGGATGGCGCGACATGGTGCGCTGACTTGATAGTGGGCAATATCTTTAGGTAAAACTTTTGGAAGAATGGGACGTTTCGGGCACGGCATTTCGCCGTCCAGAAAGGACCCATGAACCCGCGCCGCTTCCTCTCGCTTCCCGCCCTCCTCGCCCTGGCCGCCAGCCTGCTGCTGGCCAGTTGCGCCACCCCTAGCAGCGGCCCGGTCAGCCTGTACGAGGTGCGCCAGTTCGCCGATGCCTCGGCCCGCATCGGCGGCTATGGCGAACTGTCGCGCCGCTACCGCGACACCTACCAGCGCGAACAGCCCTACCTGTCGCCGGCCGCCGACCGCATCGCCAAGGAAAACGATGCGCGCCGGCGTGCCGTCTACGACGACTTCGTCAGCATCCAGAAAAGCCTGGTGCTCTACATGCAGACGCTGAGCCTGCTCGCCGGCGAAGCGCGTTATGACCTCTCGACCCAGCTCGACGACCTCGGCACCGGTCTCAAAGCCAATGCGGAGTCCGGCTTGCAGGGGCGCCACATCGCCGCCTACACCGGCCTGACGCGCCTGCTGACGCGCGTGATCGCGTCCGGCTACCAGAACCGCAGCGTGGCGACCATGGTCCGCGATGGCGATGCCGACGTGCAGGCGCTGCTGGAGGCGATGATCACCCTGACGCGGCTGTACGCCAAGACCAACGACAACGAGAAGAAGACCGTGCTCGGCATCTTCGACGTCGAGATCCCGTTTTCGGCCAAGAACCAGGACCGCATGCTGGTGACGCTGGCCAAGGTCCACTACCTGAACAAGGCCACCGAATACAAGCTGGTCGACAAGCGCTACGATCTGGCGCTGCAGGGCTTGACCAAGGTCGCCCAGGGCCACCAGCGCATGCGCGAGAATCTGAACAACCTGACGGGCGACGAGATGCGCAAGCTGCTGGCCACCTACGGCCGCGAGCTGGTGGCGCTGCGCGACACCCTGTCTGATTGAGCGTTCACGAGGCAAGGAGATAGCATGGCAAACGAATCCCACCCCCGCCAGCCGGGTGCCGCCGGCGCCCCGCCCGCTGTACCGCACGATGTCGCGCCTGCCCCCGCACCCGCACGGAAGCCGCCGGCGCCGGCCGAGGCGCTGGCCACCGCGAAACAGGTCGAGGAGCTGGCCGACAAGCTGTCCGCCTGCGCCGACAGCCTCCACGCGCGCGTGATGGCCGACATCCGGCGCCACGGCGGCGGCGAGGTGCCCGAGTCCGAGCAGGCGGTGGCGCGCGCCCTGCTCGACGCCGAGATCGAACTGCGCCAGCGCGCCAACCGCCTGTATGCGGATGCGGCCGCCTGCATCGTGTCGTCGCTGGGCCAGTCGCAGCAGAAGCTGGTGCAGCTCACGCTCGACGCCGCCGCGAAAATCCAGCAGATCACGCGCATCAGCGACGGCATCACGCTGGTCGCCCGCCTGCTCGGCCTGGCGGCGGCCGCCGCTACCGGCCAGGCCATGCCGATCCTGGCCGCGGTCGGCGCCCTCAAGCTCCAGCTTGACACGATCGCCCTCCACAATCCCGCCGCATCGGCGAGCTCGTCCGCGAAGCCGGCGGCCGACACCGCCCCCGCCTCCGACGCCTGAACCGGCCGGCCCTGGCGTTTCGCATGGCGCTTGGGCCGCGTCGCGCGCTGCGCTACACTGGTCGCGCAATGGGACCAGCGCCGGGAGGCATCATCATGGACACGTTGACCGAAGAGCAGCTCGGCCTGCTGCGCTCGATACTGGCGCAGCGCCTGGATGCGCTGGTACGGGTCGAGGAGCCGGCGGCGCGCGAAAGCGGCCTGCCGGTATCGGAGGTGGAAGCGTCGCCGCTCGACCGCGCCACCGCGCGCCTGCTCAACGACCTGACGCTGGAAGCGGCCGGCCAGCACGCCGCCCAGGTGCAGGTGCTGCGCCATGCGCTGGCCAAGTTCGAGGATGGCAGCTACGGCCTGTGCGAGGAATGCGGCCAGCCGATCGGCGTATCGCGCCTGCTGGCGCGGCCCGAGGCGCGCCTGTGCATTGCCTGCCAGACGCGCGCCGAAAAGCGCTGAGCGCCTGATACGGCTTCCATGGCCGCGTTGCAGCCTCGCCATCAAAGCGGTCTCAGCCGCTCTTTGTATTAGTACATGTGCTGCCCGCCATTGATCGCCAGGTTGGCGCCGGTCATGAAGCCGGCTTCCTCCGACACCAGGTAAGCGATCAGTGCCGCCACCTCGTCCGGTTCGCCCAGCCTGCCCATCGGGATCTGCGGCAGGATCTTGCCGCTCATGACCTCGGCCGGCACGGCCTCGACCATCTTGGTGCGCAGGTAGCCGGGCGAGACCGTGTTGACGGTGACGCCGTGGCGCGCCATCTCGAGTGCCAGCGCCTTGGTGAAACCGTGCATCGCAGCCTTGGCCGCGGAGTAATTGCATTGGCCGAAAGCGCCCTGCTGGCCATTGACCGACGAAATGTTCACGATGCG